>NZ_JBNPJZ010000108.1:0-12784 GCF_050312695.1 Bacillus sp. AF62
CTTGAAAATAGCAGACAGAGTTGCTTATTGGCAGGTGTAGCGATTTTATTAAAAAGATTTTAAACAGGTTCTAAGAGTGCTCTTTTATGGACTACTCTTGTACGTTAATTTAAACAGCAAGGTCACTCACCTTTTTTTGCTAATATCTTTAAGTATTCATATCCTTCTCTTGTAATCAGTAGTTCTCTACCAATCATTTTCACGCTATCCTTCAATAAAACATTGGAATGCCTTATCCATAAAATATATATATATTTAGGGTTTTTACCTAGCTTTATACTCGCCTCACGAGCCGTTAAGATCTCATTCCATATATGTAACAAAAACGTTCCACCTCCCAGCGCTTTAATTTACTTCAATCATCAAAAACCATACAATATTATTTTTGTGAGGCGCTACAACTTTTTATCGTTCATTTTCTTTTCTACATTGCTGCTGTCTTTGTTGCTCTTGTCTATTTACTTCCACTTCTTTTTCTTTTCCTAAACTTCCATACAGTAAATTTCGTTCTTTTGTCAGTAATGACAATTTATAATGTAATTCAGATTCATCAATAATACCATAATTCTTTTTGAGATAGTTCATATCACGTTTTGCAACATCATACTCTTTAAATTCATGATACCGTTCTTGTTTAAATGCCATTTTATTTTCAGCTTTTTTATAAGCAACAATTAAAGGATGACTCTTTTTATAAGTGCGGAAACAGCCCTTCATTTTATTTAATCTAAAAATCTCATTATCAATACCTAAAAGTTGCTTTTCAAAACTGTCAATTAACGCTTCCTTATTTGCTTCAATTTCCTCAAGTTCCGTAATCGAAACATTGAGTTTATACAGCTTAGAGCTTAATTCATTTAAGTAATTAATATTTTGCTTAGTAGCCCACCTTTGAAGCCCCTTATTATTTTTAAATTTCTCTTGTGACTTATCAATCCATTTCCTGTTGATTATACTTGTTTGGACTGGTGAATAATCTTTGTTTTCTATTCTGTATTTGATAGAGGGTTCCAGGTAATTAAATCCCATTGTTTTAGTTCGCATAAACTTCCCTGACTTCGGATTCATAAATGATAAATATTTCCCCTGTTTATGCTCATATCCTTCTTTTTGCATTAAGCTTAAAAATTCATTGAATGCATTTGATTTTGATATGTTTTTATCAATTATTTCTTCTAAATTTCCTTTGAAGGATTTCTGCTTTGATCTGGCTACATACTCGTTAAAAGCTAAATATTTTTTTCTTCTCTTTCTGCCTTCTTCAATTATTGACAAACCATATTTTTCGGATATTTTATCATTTTCTTCTCGTAATCTATCCAAAGTGTTTGCACGCTTTGTATCGAACATTTTTAATTTATTAAAATCAATATCATTAAAAACAATATGATTGTGTAAATTATCAGTTTCTATATGTGTAATGACTGTATATTGATGATTTCCTTTCAAATAATTATCAGCAAATTCTACTCCATATTGATGAACTTGTTCTGGTGTTAGATTATCGTCACTATCAAACGATTGAATAATCATTCTTGCACTCACGTTTTTATTACAATTATTCTTTTCATTATAGTCAACTAAAACACTTCTAAAATCCCTTTCTATTGTTTCAATAGAACACTCAAAGGATGTGACTAATTCTTCGTTTGTTTTGTGCTCTTGCATACCGTAATTTATGAAACCGTTTAAATTCTTGATTTTTTGTATTTTAACAATAGACATTGTAATCAATCCCTACCTAATAAATTTCATATTCATCTAATATATCTTTCAATTCAAACCAATCATCATCTTCAAAAATATTATCAAGTTTGGATAACTTGAATTTTAATTTCTGTGCGAAAATAAATATGCTATCGGCCAATTTTATTAAT
Organism: Bacillus sp. AF62; assembly: GCF_050312695.1. Classification (NCBI taxonomy): domain Bacteria; kingdom Bacillati; phylum Bacillota; class Bacilli; order Caryophanales; family Bacillaceae; genus Bacillus; species Bacillus sp. AF62. The sequence continues at coordinate 1,878 of NZ_JBNPJZ010000108.1, forward strand.
TGATTATCATCTAACTTATATAACGTATCTCCATATAAATATTGCCATACATATTCTGTTACTTCCTTAGCTTGTTCAGGCGAGTTTTCTATAGATTCTATAATATAAAGAAAATCTTCTTTTATCTTTTCATATACTTCTTCTAATACTAATTTTTTGGGTATTTGAATTTGATTTTCGGATAATGATTCTATTAATTTTTTCTTCTGTTTTTTAGTCAAGCTATCGCTATTAAAATTGGTTTTCAAATCAAGTAATCGGTCATATTCTTTATGAATTATTTTTATGATTTTTTTCTGATTAACTTTAAGGAAATCAATATCATGATCCGTGTAAATTCCATCTGTATTAATCCTTCTAATTAGGCTATTTATATTCTTACCAATGTAATTTATTTCTTTAGTTAAATCCCTGTAAATCTTCATATCTACTTCAAGTTTAAAATGTGTTTTTGCACTATCAACAAGAAATGCAGATACCGTTTTATATCCTAATTCTTCTGCTTTATTTTTTATCATTTCTTTATCTTTTTCACCTAAAGTTATTTGTAGATATGTTTTATGAATAAATGTCATAATTTCACCACCAGTTTTATAATTAATCGAGCGAAGCGACAACCGTTTTAAAAGCCTCAAAACGGTAAAGGTGCTAGGAAACCTCCTAGCACGTCAAAAACAACGTTTTTGGGGATTACCATGGTAATCCCGTAGCTTGCCTTTTGCTAAAACCTCAATATGTATTTCTAAAAATTATATCATCTCCGTCCAAAAAATGGTATAATTCAGTTAAATACTTTATACAGGGGTTGGTCTGAAAATGGTTTCTGTAGATGAGCATACACAGATCGCAATAGAAGTCGTAGCACAGTCTTTGAAAATATCAGAACAAACTTTATTACGTCTTTTAGAAGCTTTATCAAAATTACTGGAAAGTAAAGAACAAGAACCAAAAGATTTTATATTTGATGATAAGACTAAAATTGGAAAACAAAAAATTAGTGATCTTATGAAAAAACTGGTGGCATAGTTGCTTTAGATGAAAATTTAACAAAGCAACAGTTAAATGATTATCAAAAAGAGTTAAAAAAATTAGGCGTGGATTTTTCTGTTGTGAGAAACGGTAAAGAAGATTATTCTTTCTTCTTTTCAGCAGCGCAGGCTAATGTAATTGAAAAAGCATTAAAAAATATTGTTGAAAGAAAAGGTGCGGTATTAGAAAAAGAAGAAGTGAAGACAGCAGAAAATGAGTTGAAAGAAGTTCGCCAAGATTTAACACCAGAACAAGCCGAAAAAGTAAAAGAAGTTTACGATGAAATTACAACAGCAGAAAAGAACGAACCAAAAGAAAATAATATTAATTATGATCGTTTGTCAAAACAAGAAAAGCTTCTTTATGCAAAATTAGAAGAGCTTGATGAAATCAAAAGAGGTTTATACTCGCAAGAAGTGAATCGTGTTGAAAAGCTGTTTGAAAACCGTTATAAACAAGATGTAGAAAAGGAGCCGAAGTTAACGAAAAAAGATACGAATAAAGAAACAACTGAAGTTGAAATACATGCTAAAGATGATAAAGAACAAGTTAAAAATATGTTAAATTCATTGAGCAATGATGAACAAAAATTAATGCTTCAATATACAAAAGTTATGAGTGAAAGTTTAGATAATCATTATGCGGATAAGAGTTCCTATGTGGAATCAAATAAATTGGATGAGATGAAGAAAGATTTCACTCCTAAACAAATTGAAAAAGTGAATACTGTTGTTAAACAAAACATTTCTTCTTTTGGTGAAGCAGATGGCAAAGTTAATGTTGATAAATTTTATAGCATTCTTAATGATATAAAGCAAGAGCATGCAAAAAAAAGCAGAAAGGAAATAGATACCGCTAAACAAAAGAAAGTTGAATTTTCAATGGATGGCGTTAAAGATCTTGATGCCAAAATCAAGAAAGAAGAAAAAGAAGTATCGAAAGATAAGAACAAGAAACAATCAATTAGTCGATAAATCTTTAAAACGATAGATATATTTTTATCTATCGTTTTTTTAAAATAAACTTATCAAAGAAAAAGATGATGGGAATATAGAATTTTCCTCATTTAATTTGGAAGATAAAGAAAGAACAACTCCTACTCAATCAATCACATATACCTCCTTTAAAGATTTGTTTGAAGACCAATATAAGGAATCCTTTTTGACAAGTATTGAATCATTAGATTTGAAAGAAATAAATAGCAAAGTAGGGGCTGATACATTAGATACTATAATGGCTAAAGATCCAATCATTCGTATTCGTTATGAAGAAATCACCAGAGAACGGGATCTAGATAATGCTGGAACACCTGACCGTATAGATATAGACGACACAAAAAATTCTGTACAAACAGTTGGAGATTTAGACAAAGTAAAAAGCTCAACCAATAAAGAAACTGAAGAGGATAATGAAGAAAAGAGAGAGAAGAAAATAAAAAGAAAAAGTTATGATATGGAATTATAAAGGAGCAAATATCTATGAATATTTTAAAATGGATTCTAAGAACATTTTTAAAGCTATTGATATTCACCGTTACCATTTCATTTGCAATCATTAAATTTGTGATACTTTTCATCCTTTTATTTCTTACACTCGGACGGATTGGTTCTAACATGACAAAATTTTAAAGAAGAAATGAACTAACTTTCCCTCAAGATGGATATACCACTGTATAGAGTTCGTATGATCATTTAAAAGTCTGAATATTAAAAATAATATTGAAAAATACACCTTATCAAAATAAGAAGTTTTGCTATCTGATAATATATATTATAAGAATATTCCCTTTATTAGGGTGATAGGAGGATTATATGAACGTTCAACTAAAGGGCAATGAACAACTTACTGAATTACTCAATGAATGGTATTTACAAATTCGTTCCAGGAATAGTGACAATGCTAATCGTTTAAAAAACGAGATCGAAAGTTAAATTAGTAATATACAAAACAATCAAGATTTATTATTTTATTACTCGCTCCTTAATTTCCGTCATAAATATCTAATTAATAACATGGGTATTTCTAAAAATAGTTTTGACAAAATCGAAGATTTCAACACTCCAAAAGAAGACTACCTAGCATATTACTACCACTTTTTTAAAGCCATTCATTCCAACGCAGTTGGAAGCTATAATTTAGCAAAAGAGCATTATGAAAAAGCTGAAGTTCTACTAATACACATTCCTGATGATCTTGAAAAAGCTGAATTCTATTATAATTTAGCCATTTTTCATTACCATATTCACCAAGCTCTTTTCGCTATAAAATACGCAAATATATCCCAGGATATATTTGTTAATAACGCTGATTGCGAATTAAAAATTTCCTATTGTAATAATCTTTTAGGATTAGCTTGTACTCACTTAAACGAATTCGAGATGGCAGAAGAATATTTCCTCGCAGCAATAGACTTATTTCGTACATTCGGTAACGAAAGAGATATATTAATCGCTCGTCAGAATTTAGGGTTAATGTATGCTGAACAAAAGCAATCTGTCTTGGCAGTTCGTTATTTATCTGAAGTAAATCAGAAGATGTCAAGTAACTATAGAGCACTTTTTGTTGAAGCTAAGCAACGCCTAAAATTAGGAAAAACAAAAATTGCATCAGAGCTTATAACAAAAGGACTACATATTTGTAAAGAATTAGAGATACTGGAATACCAATATCACTTTGAAATTCTTAATAACTTATGCAATAAAAATAAAACTGAAATTTTAGAAAATAATATCTTAGCAGGAATGGACTACTTTAACCAAGAAAAACTATGGGAGTATATTCAAGAATATTACGAAATTTTAGCTCTTAAGTTTCATAACAATACTCAATTCGAAAAATCTAGCACATATTTCCATTTAACTTATCAGGCAAAAGAAAAATTTTTTAGCAAAGAGGTGTTAAAATGAAGCTTTTAAAATTAAGTTTAGTAAGCCTTATCGCTATAGGTATTTTTACAATTGGAAATCCTTCAATCGGATTAGATGTCCAACAAGCTAGCAGTGCTGTAGTTAGTTATGCACATGGTAATACTGGCTGAGGGTATTACTCACAAAAAGAGAAATAGCCGTATTACATTTGTAATGCGGCTATTTCCCTTTTCTCCTTTTCAAAAAAAGTTTTTTGCATTTTTCTTTACTTCTTCATATGTTTCTAGCTTATTGTTTTCTGTTGAATGTTCTTCTTTTATCATCTTTTGAGCTTCTTGTTCTATTGTTTGAATTTGCTGGTTCGAAGCTTCTGTACTCATTTCTTTTAATACTGTTTTTTCATCTATTCTTTCCTGATCTGTATCAACAAAGCTACTTGATGAACGAGTATTAACTCTCTTCGCAACGGCATTAATAAATGATTCATCTTGTAGTAACAAAACTTGTTGCAGTTTTGTTTGATTATCGAAACTTCCTAAATCACCTGTTCCAATTAAACGAATGATAAAGCTAACCAATGTATTCAATGAGTGTGAGATATTATCTTGGTTACTATGCCACTCTTTAAAACTTGGATCATCTGTCATCTTTTTAAATTTCCAATTATATTGTTCTTGTTTCATTTCGACTCACCTTTTTACATATATGACGTATTTTTCTACTTTGATATTTGTTTTTTTAATCAATGATTTTTCTCAAAACATTCATACCTTTTGGATTTAATTCTATTGCATATTTTTCTGGAACATATAATAACATCATACCCGTTCTTTTACACAACCTTAATAATTCATCATATAATTCTTCTTTCAACGAAATACTACCACCTCCGTACACAGCTAATACCTCAGCCTGACCGCCTGTAGCATTCGTGAATTTATCTTCTATATCTTCTTGAATTAATTCCGCTTGTTCGAATCTTGTATTGTATATAAATTCGGATGCATCCTCATAGTATTTATCATTTTTATTTAAAAGAATTTCAGTAAATTGCTGTCTCTTAAAATTAGTTGTTCTTTCTTTATTTAACAAGGTACACGCTTCTTCAATTGCATGACCAATTCCTCTTCTTTCACCAGAACAACTGTCTAAGACTGGACTTAAACCATCGGTAAAAATATACTCACTTGTTCCTTCGCCAATATCCGTATGTAGAATTTTTTTATCTTTAAAGAAGTCTCCTGTAATCTCTTTATTATCTAAACAATCTTTGTATAGTTCCTGAAACTCTTTGAACATTTCATCTGGAGCTTCTGTAATCGCATATAACGCTGCTAATGCTTCCTTTGTAACTCGTACTTTAGAGCATTCAACTTGTACTGTGATAGGTCTGTCACCGACATAGATGATTACCACATGTTTATTCTCTGTAAATCTGTTTACAAGGAATTGAGCTGTCTTAGGGGTATGTTGACTTGCAGGAATAGCAGTTATTAAATCTATATCTATATTCAATACATCAGGAATTGCTTTTGTCTCTTTATATACTTTTTGAATCATTTTTGCTCCAATAACACTTAATGTATTAATAATTGGAAGATCTTCTTCATGTTTATTGGCAATCTTAATATTCATCGCTTTCATTTTTTCAGAGTTTTGCATGGCACGTTTCCCGATTAAAAAACTTCCATTCCTTTTAATTGCACTACTAGATACATGAACATATAAATTCTCCAATAAATTTAGTACATTCTTATTTTCATCAGATTCATAGGCATCCATTCCCCCATGAACACGTTGAAAGACATTTGGTACAGTTACGTATTCATCATTAATAAAAATTTTCAAATTACTATTTCCGAGATCAGCTTCCACATTCACTTTAATTTTTTCTACCACACTAAGATTTTCATTTGTCATTTCAGTTCCTCCCACCATTTTTATTCTAAATAACAACTATAAAAAATAAAATTTATTTCACTTTCTCCTTACACCCTTATTATACATCAATTTTATTCCATTTTCAATATAAATATAATAAAATTTATTCCATATATATTTTATCTTTATGTAAAACGGAAATAAATTTTATTCAGTGCTCTATTTTTATTTTCGTTTCACATGAAATGAGTATAAATTTTATTCCATTTTTACACGTTTCATTCTGTGCAAGTTTTTTGAATGCAGGGAGTGGAGTGTGTAGATGCAAAATTTCATGAAGGTTGTTTCTATTTCCATATAAATTGTAGTCATTCCCCGTATTAATCGAACGAAAAATAAGAAACCCTCCATCATACTTGGAGAATTCCTTATTTTAAAACCTATTATTCTCACTATCAAACAATAGTAGCGTACACATGGTATCTGTCCATGATACCGGACTGAGCGTTCTTTGCGAGGGAGGATAAGGAATGGACAGATTCGTCTATCCCAAACGCTAGAACCTATTGCAAATAGGCTGAAAGGGCTTCCCAACCTGTTTGCCTGGCAAGCGCCGAGCGAGTTCCCTTCCAAGACTGGAAGGGGTTGGGGCTAGATGATTTACTTCCAGAATTGCCACCATCTTTTCTTTTTTTGCTTCTGTTGTTTTGTTTCTAATACTTCTCGCAATGTTTGTAGCAACCACTCATCTCGTTTTTTTATGCTTTCATCGACATATTTCCGCAATCCCTCCATTTCTTTCCGGATCCTTGCTATCTCATCTACTGTGTCAATTGGTGAAGAGGTGTCCTGAGGTTGTTTAATTTGTTTGTGTTGACTGTCCACGTTGTCCATTGTGTCCTCACTATTGTTTGAAATGTTTACAACGTTGTTGTGGACGTTTAAAACGTTTAAAACACATTCGGAAATTGTCCCAAAACCTTGTTCATGTAACTTTATCATCTGTTTAAATAGCTCTACATCACGGGTTGAATATAATATTCGGCCATTCTTTTTACTAAAACTGTGTCCAAGGCGTCTGAAGTGTACTGTATACGTCCGCAATGTACTTGGAGGTATGTTTAGTTTGTGTGCAACGTCCGAACTGTTTAATGGACGTTGTGGACGTTGTAATGAGATTACTTGACTCATACAATCAACTCCTAATTAAAGTTTTAGAGATTAAGTCAGTTGCTGTAGCAATTCTGAGAGATTTATGAAAACCCTTGTGCTTCGCTAAAACTAGTCGAATTTCCCTAAAAGTTTTAATTCTATTTACGAGGTTTGTCAGAATTCCCTATAAAATTGTAAATGTATGAAAAATAAGCTTTTTATTAATTTTTCATTTGTTTATGTATAGATTCATTTATTAAATAATAATTTCAATCACTATATAAAAGTTTCAATAATAATATAAAAGATACAAATACTATATAGATGAAAAGAAAAGCTTGGAAACTCTTGTGGCTCTAAGGTTAGATAAATTGACTAAAAAATTGAATCGAAATACTAACTTATCCATAACTACAACTACAAACTATCCAGTTTCACACAAGTTTTATAACAATGTATTAAGGTTTACACAATTTAATTAATAAATTACTAACAATTCCACAAGTATTTAGACGTAATTTAGTATATGGAAGTATAAAAAAACAGTAGGGGAAGGAAAATCAAACCTACTGTTTTTTTGAATTATAGGGTAATAGAAAGATTGTCTATTTTATTTCAACATGACAAATAGCCCTGTCCTTAGTGTTTTTTTGAACAAGGCTCATAATCTATTCATTTTTAAAATTTAAGTAAGTCTGAATGCATCAGGTACATCAATATCATGAGAAATGAGTTCCAGTACAAGTGCATGACGTGTATCATCGTCTAAATATCGTTCCGCCCATGGAATAAACGATTCACGCAGTTTTGCTCGGACCATGCCACCAAGTGATTTTATTTTTTCTCCAAGTACTAAGAAACTTTCACATTGATCCATTGCATAACTCATGGTATAAGTCATAAAATCATCACGAAGTTGTTTGTTTTTAATATATGTAGCGATTCGTGATACTTCTCCTTTATAAGAAACAACAATGTCTTTACGATCTTTAGTGGTTAATGCTATCCCAATGGATTCAAGACGGGCTGTTGCTTCTTTACGCATTTTAGCTTCAGTTTGCTTAATTTCAGCTAGGTCATTTTCAATCACACATGCAGGATTCATGCTAACCGTAAATTGAGTGATAACGATTTGTTGAATTTTTTCACGTATACGAGCTATGCGTCCTTTACGTGGGTTCCGAACCTTTTGTATAGCAGCATCAAATTTAAAAATTGGCGAGATAATTTTTAGGTAGTTACGTACCTTTTTCGCATTGCGTCCTAAACGTTCCTTTAAGCCGTCCATGTTGCGAGGTAACGTGTATTTTTCAATGGAATCTTTACTCTTAAATTTAAGTTCACGAGTGAAATTATTACATAGATTTAAAAGTTCAATGATACCTTTGCTGTCACGATGGGAAACTAACTCTTTTAAAATAGAAGACTCTAACAATAAGTTAGGGATTCGAAAATATGAAAGTTTTCCATCATTATCTTTTGTTTCTTTTGCTGTCCGATTTAATCTTGCATAGTTACAAATTTCATACACTGGAATTTTTCCGTTAATAAAAATTTCTCTAACAAGTCCAGAATGAAGTAAAGCTTGGAAACCTGTATGAATAGTTGTATAGGGGATATCAGATTCATTCGCGACAGTAGATAGTTTGAAATCGCGAGGAAGTCGCCCTAAATCATTTACCTTATAGTGAAGTAAAATGTAAGTGGCTAATGCTGATGAAGGCAAAGCATATTCTCCAAGCTCGTTATTTTTGATTAAATATATACGAAGCTCATCAAAAAACTTTGGCCCATGCATGAGGAATTTTGATTTTTTATTTTTTTTACTGAATTTCATGTTTGTCTTGAAAGTTCGTTTGTCCAAATGAATATCGCTAGTTAGATCCATAGCGGTTATGTTTTCAAAACCAGTTGCCATAGAAAAAAACCTCCTATTTTTTACCACCGTAAATGCACAGAAAAATGCTGGAAAAGTAGAGGTTTTTATTCACATTATAATTTTTACATGCTATAATGGTTATGTAGCAAGTATAATTATAAAAGATAAACCCCCTACTTTCATCGGGTTTTTAATTGGTTCACCGGCCAAAGTGAATTTACCAATTAAAAATGTGTGCGGTAGGGTTTATTTTTTGTTTTTTTACTGTATCATAGTTGTTTTTTATGTATATGTTCTATTGTATAACTATTATTGAAGGATATCAATAATAGTTATGGTTTTATTTAAAGCAAATATCATATAAATTTTAAAAATCTCTAGTTATTACTAGAGATTTTTTATTTGATATTTAATGTATTTTGAAAATGTTTTAAAGTCAACTAATAATTTCTCTTGTTTATATCCCAAGAATTCTAAATATTCATTCAAATCGTTTTCTATGGATTCTTTTTTATTTATAGGTAGATTATTTAGTTCGTGTTTTAATTCTTGAATTAAGTTTTGTAAAGATGCAGTACTATTGTTATTTATGTTTGCAACATCTTCTGTGTAATCAGGAGGTGTTGGTACAGCATCTTTTAAAATATGCTGTTCAAATTGTAATTCATCAGTTTTGCCAAGTAAATAATCTGTACTTACTTCTAATGCTGTAGCAGTTAAAACTAGAATATTATATGGAGGTTCTGAACCTTTATTCTCCCAATTAGATACAGTTGTTTGAGGTAAGGGAGATCCAGATAATTTACTAATTTCCTCTCCTAATTGTTTCATACTCCATCCGCGATCTAAGCGTAACGTTTTTACACGGGCACCAAAAATACTCATATTTCAATTCCTTTCTAATTAATATCCTATAAAGGTGTGCATCTAAAATAGTTAAGTTGCAACTACATTAGATGTACTTCCTAAAAAAAACTAAATTACAGTTGATTTCGCTTTTGAAGTGATGTACAATGTAGTTAAATCAAAAGAAAGGAGGTTGAATTAACTATGTTATACCAAGAAAGGGTAAGTAAATCAATTTCTTTAGAAAAGCTTTCCCAAAAAATACACATTAAACCCCAAGTATTACATGCAATTGAAAAAGGAAAATCTGGAGTGAATGCAGAACGAGCAGAAAAGATCTCTGCTATTTTCAATAAACCTGTAGAATACTTTTTTATACCGACTTACTATAGAGTTCGCGAAGAAGAAACTTCATAGTAATTGATTACAAAAAGATGAAATTTAACTAACTTTCTAGATTAATTATAGTAAAAAACATTCAAAATTCAAATAGAATTACTGGTTTTTGAAAACTAAACACATATATTAATGGGCTAATAAGATGAGAAACTTCCAACATCTATACGGCCCAATTAACCATTTTAACAACACTTTATATTTCTTTTTAACGATATAAATAAATAAAACGATGAAAGGGGTATTTGTTTATGTTTTTGAGACAAAGTATAGAGGGGGTGTACATCAATCCGTTTACTTTACCAGAGGTGGGAGCGGAAGTGAAGAAAAATAACGTAATCTTTGGAAAACCTGGGAGAGGTAGAAAGTTCTACTTAATGCAAGAGTTAAACCGATATGCAGAAGATTTGGTAGTTTCTAGCAAAGCGTATCAGGCTGTGGAACAGGCGACTGTTTGGAAAGACACGGTGGTAGATCTTTTAGCAAGTACGGTACTGTATCTGGGTATGTTTCCGAAAGAAAAGGGATTTTTAGCTGATTTACAAATGTTCTTTACACAAATGGAAAAGAACCCCTATATATGCTCTCATATTATGGACGTATTACATGAGAGTCATCCATTTTACCGAGTTATGAAGCGGTTTGATGGACAGATTCCTAAGGAAGCGATGCATCTTACTCTACAGATTCTAGATGAACATATACAAGGGCAGAAAATATGAAAATGAAAGTACTTAAGGGTATGGGACAACAGAAGTGTACGGAGTTGATGTATGACGATGTTAGAACCTGTTTAAAATCTTTTTAATAAAATCGCTACACCTGCCAATAAGCAACTCTGTCTGCTATTTTCAAGT
>NZ_JBNPJZ010000029.1:0-12587 GCF_050312695.1 Bacillus sp. AF62
CGTACGACGAGCGATTGCTTTTTTTAATTTCTTTTTCTTCATCTTAGTCAAGCCATTCACTCCTTCTCTTTAAATACCCTTAATTTCCATTTTCGGGCGTTTTAATTAATTTGATACCATTACATTCAAAAATAATTAAAATGTGAATTGTACCTATTTATTAATGTTGACAAAAGGATTATTTTGTTCAATTTTAGATACTCTCATTAATTTTATCGATAAGCTCATTCAATTCTGATTCTGTTTCCATACCCACTGTATTATCAGCAATTTCTTGTAATTTTGTAGATAGTGCTAATAAGAAATCAGTTGATGCTTTCCTTTTCCTCTTCCTCCCCTGAATAAAAAACAATATCCCGTCAATACTAATACTGGACTACCTTCCCTAGGTAGCTTCCAACAAGTTTTTGAGCAGTCAGCTTTTGCTAGCTGCTCTTTTTATGTTTTAAGTGAATAAAATTCTAAACATTGTCTAACACTGTAGACAAGACTTTAAAAAGTCGATTTCTCCCACTCTAGCTTTCTTGGTCGAGAGCCGAGCGGTTAGCAAAAGCTAACTGCTTTTTTAATTGAAGGCTTTCTATAACATAATTTATCTGTTTTATGATTAAATTTTCATGATTCTATTCATACTAAACTTGGGCTTTATAGCTCAAATAATCTTTCATTCATTTGGTGGACAGTTTATTTAATAAATTGTCTGCCTAAGCCATTTAATAATTCTGCTTTATATTAAAATGAAATTTTTATTAAAAACCGAACATTATCCTTAAACTACATCTGCAAAATTGAATCAAATTCCGAACATTAATACTCATAGCTAATATTATTTGCTTCCATCCAGTTTTCTCTTTCTACTTGTTCGATCATTTCTTGCTCCGCTTCACTCTCTAAACGCTCTTGCTCATTCCAATTGTCTTTCATTTCAAATTCTTCTCTAATAAAATAGCGTTTTTGTTTAGTTTCACTCTAAAAGTAAAATTTTCATTTTTTCATTCGACCAAGTTCATAACATATTCTTTTCCCCCGATAAAATAATGATTAGATGTCCCATGTGCATTTTATCCTCTGGAAATAATACCTTTCATGTGCTTGCGTATTAGAAAATTCATTTCTGCTTCTGCTGCAATAGCAATTTTGTTCACTTTTTTGATACATTTATGAAACATTCACATGTTATCTTCAATATGTTCTATTCTTTTTGAAAAACCATGTGAGAATACCAAAACAAAAAGCTCTAGAACCCTAACTCTAAGACTTCTTGTTTTCAAATAAGGATTTTGTAAAATACTCAATTAAACCTTTTAACACTCTCCTGCTTACTAGGCCACAAGATATTCAGAAACCTTATAAAATTGTAATACTAATGTAAGGTTTCTCAATATGAACCAATGTATTTATGTAGTAAACTATTTATCGGCAATACATATAAAAGGAGAAATATTTATGACTTTTGAAGACAATCGTAAATTAGGCATTCAACAAGGATGTATAGTAATAACAGATCAATCACAATATATTGTTGTTAAAAAAAATGAAAATTATTCTTTATTAAGCATTGCAACTGCGGAATGCATAAACTTTGAAGTTTCACTTGAACATCTTGAAGAAATGGTCCAAGTAGATTTGAAAGAAAAAATTCAAGATATCATTCCACCAGAGAATATTAAGATCGTAGCTCAAAACAAAATATAAAATGTATTTTCTATGAGCACTTTCGGTAGTGCTCTTGTTTCATGAACAGTTTCAGATAACGCTTTTGTTTAATTTAATACGTGTTCTTTTCGCTGCAATATTCTATTACAATTAATTTTTATGTTATAATTGTCTACAGCATCTATATTAATAGGCACAACAAATCTCATACATATAGGAGGACCTTAATGATCCTAACTCAAGAAAAGAATATAAAATTAATTATGCATTTTCTTACCCTATTATCTTTTTTTATTCTTATTTTCTTTAGCGTCACAATTTTTTATATACCATTGATTTTTTATTTCATATGCAAATCACAAGACATTCGAAAAAATATCCTTGAAGCTGTTTTTTATCAACTATTCATTTGGATAATTACAATGATTTGGAATCTATTCATAATAAGAATCTTAATGTTATCTTTGTCTAATTTAGACTTAACTTCAAATAACGCTTTGATTATTTTCGGGATAGCTCCTTTATATCTAATACTGTTTCTTTTGTTAATTTTCGGACCTATAAAAGGAATTTTATGTGTACTACAGGAAAAAGACTTTCACTATCCTTTTATTTCCAAACTGATTAACAAATAAAAGTACGTGTAGGAGAATTCAGAGTTTTGCTGAATTCTTTTTTTATGGACCTTTCAAACTCTTTTACATATTCCCCTGTTCCTTCTTTTTAATAAAATTCAAATTTTATCGCTTAAACTTAACAGTAGATGTGGTTTGTGTATGAGACACTTTTCCATCTACCCAATGGACAACTTGTTGTCCATATCTGCTTTCTGGCGGTTTAAAAAAAATGATTTTCCCATCTTCCACAATGTAGATGCCATTTGTTTTCATGTCTATTTCACTTTTCATTTATATCCGTTCTCCTTTGCATATGTTTGTCTATCACACGAAATACAAGAGCTCTCTTGATGAAAAAACCTTAATCTAGCTCCATAATTTCTTTCAACGTTCGATTGGACACATATACTTGAATGATTTGAATTCTCCCATACGTTTTTTCCGCTTCTTCTTTTGCTTCAGCCTCTGTATTTACTTCAAACCAATGTAACTTCTGCTTTTCATCTTAGTCAAAAAAATCTACTGCGTAAGTTGGTGTAACCAAATGACTAGAAATGAGTTGTTCAGACGTGCTGCATGCGGCATAATCCAGGTTTCCTACAACAGCTTCAAAGGTTAGCTGTTTCATGCCCCTAACCCCAACACCCTTTTTCCAATCGCACCTTTTCTTGCTAAATCCATAATCAGTAGCGCAACTTCATCTGGATCACGTTGCATTTTTTCACCAATTGCGAACACACTTTCATTGTTGTTCCATGCTTCTTTCACTTGCACTACTTCATCTTCATCCCACAGCATGTCTAGTTCTTCTAAAGCAATGTACAAGTTACGTCGCTCATTCTTCATGTACTTTCGTTGCTGAGCTGAAATTGTATAGTTTTCTAACTGTAAATCCGTCATAAGCCTACACTCCTCTTCTATTGGCATATATTAAGAACTCTCTCCGAAACGCTGTAATCTTTGTTTAGCAATCTCTCTTCGATAGCTTGTTGCTTTATTTTCAATTGTCAAACTCGTTTCCACCATACGATCATAAGATCGCTTCCCCACTTGTTGTAACATTTCTTTCGGCTTTAAATTACTTGTATACAAAATAGGCATCTCTTTTCGATAACGTCCATCAATGATATTAAAAATCTTTTCTTCCACCCATTCCGTCGCTTTCTCAGCTCCGATATCATCAAGAATAAGTAAATCGCATTCTAATAGTGCTCTCATGATTTGCGCTTCATTCTCCTTGTTTTCACTGTTAAACGTACTACGGATACGTTGAAGCAATTCTGGAACACTTTGAAATACGACGATGTATCCTTGCTCTGTCAATGTTTTTGTAATGGCGGCTGCTAAATGTGTTTTCCCATTGCCAGGTTCTCCCCATAACCAAAGTGATTCTCCTTGCCATCCTGGAAAAGCTTGTACATATTGTGTCGCTAACTGGCACACCGTCTCTGAACCATTTCGCTCTAGAAATGCTGAGAATGTACTTTTATCAAAACGATTTCCCACGTTATGAATGCTAAATATCTTTTCAATTTCCCTTTTCTTCGAGAAATTTTGATACTCTCTTATTTTCGCTTCTTCACGCTCTACTACACATTCACACGTGGGAAATACTTTATTTTTTATTCGTAATGCTGGTACTTCTACTACGATTGCTTTAACAAAAGCGCTACAGTGTTCACAAGTATAACCTTCGTCTCCCTCTTTACAAGCCGATGTATTCAAAATCCTCGTCATCACTCTTCCTACCGCTTCCATGATTTTTTGCCCCTTTTCTAGCATTCATTTGGATTGTGAGTTGATCAAACTTTTCACGTAGCTTTTTAGGAGATAAGATGTTTCCTTGCCAAAAAAAATCTACTTGGCACCAATCAATCACATCTTTTATCTCTTGTAATTCACGTTGATCCTTTTCACGCATTATTCTAAAATCATTAGACCAAGAATCAAAATTAGGTTCTTTTTGCTTCGGATTATTACTTTTAATTTTTTCAAACAAATATTTTGCTGCATTGACGTCGCAAGTTTCAAACTTGTGACAATACTTCTTTTTATTTGTAGTATTCTCTGTAGTAATCTTTGTATTTGTCCCACGTTTCAATGTGGGAGCCTCCTCCGTTTTAATGCGAGAGCCTCTCTCGTTATAATGTGGGAGGGTGTCACTTTCTGATGTGATAGGGTCTTGATATAAAATAGATATTTTTTCAATACTCTCCACGATTGGTTCTACATACATCACGTTGTTATGCCTCTTTCCGTTAACTATGATCGTACGAAATTCAATGGCGATTAATTCTCTTTTCACTAAGAACCTGTTTAGAATCTATGGTATAATCTGTACAAAAAAGGATATTTTCTATGATACATAATTATACAAGTAACGTTTCACGTGAACAGTTTGAACTGATTCGAGAAGATTTGGAAAACGCAAGAAAACGGACGCGTCCACGCACAGTTGATTTGTACGAGGTATTTTGCGGTGTGCTATACGTGCTTACCACAGGATGCCAATGGCGTAACTTACCAAGTGATTTTCCAAACTGGCAAACAGTCTATTTCTACTATCAGATTTGGCGGAAAGTAGACGAGAAGGGCATAAGTCTTCTCGAAGAAGTTCATAAAAAAATTGGTTGAAACCTATCGTGAGCAAGATGGACGTAAGAATCAGACAAGTTTCTGCATCGTAGATGCCCAAAGCGTGAAAAACACATGGATAGCTGGTGAAAAAGGCTATGATGCTGGAAAGAAAGTGTCAGGAATCAAAAGGCATATCGCTGTAGATACGAACGGTCTTATTCATGCGATTGAAATAACGACTGCGAATATAACTGATCGAGAAGGTGCGATCCAAATGTGTGAAAGGCATAAGAAAACACTGGGAAAAGTAACACATATACTTTGTGATGGCGGATATACGGGGCCATCCTTTGCACAATCCATCAAAGAAACGATTAATTGTTCGGTTGAAATCATCAAACGATCTGAACTTCACAAGTTTGTCGTGTTACCTAAACGCTGGATTGTGGAACGAACTTTTGCTTGGTTGGAAAATTACCGCAGACTGTGGAAGAACTGTGAACGAACACTTGAAAATAGCAGACAGAGTTGCTTATTGGCAGGTGTAGCGATTTTATTAAAAAGATTTTAAACAGGTTCTAAGTATTTGCACGCCTCTAATACTTGTCTTTTGGTAAAACCAAATGAATCAGCTAATTGTTGATAACTTTTTTGAAGTTTGTCTGCTTTAAATTTTTGTTTATACTGGATTTCATTCGTTCTTTCATCCTTTATTTCAGTTGGTTTATACCAATAAACAATCTCGCTAAGTATTGTAATTGCAACCATATAGGGCTTACCATTTTCTAAAGTAAGATACTTAAACCACCCCTGATCTAAGGTGTTACCTTGGAGGTTTATTCTTGCGACTTTCAGCACATTGATATTCATCTCCGTCACCCTTCTCTAACCAACAATCTTTCTAGATATTTTTATTCTCTAGTTATTTCATATTTCTCGACCCGATCGATTGAATATTCTTTCTTTTTAATTTTTTATTTCTTTCTGTTACAATCATGATTAAATCGTATTCTTTCACGAATTACCCTTTCTCTTGATTTGTGAAAACAGGTCTTTTTTGCATCTCTTATGCAACATGTGTTATGATGAACAACACATATATTTTTATTAGATTACCAGCCCCAACTGGTGGTTTCTCTTTATCATCCTTTTCCCTGAAAAAAAGGATTTTTGTTTCATTGGCTTATACTTTGGATTCATTTTTAAAAATGCACGTGTCTTTTTCGTATGAACAGTAGATTTTTTCATCTCTAATTTCACAGCAATCTCCTGTTCGGTAAAACCATACCCAACATGCATAATAATTGTTTTTTCCTCTTCTTCCAATATACTTGTGACTTCCTGAATTCCTACTGATACCATTACTACTTTTTCCACATTAATTGGTGATACGGCATAAAATCCATTTTCTGCTTCCTCCTCTCGATGCAAATCAATCGAATGGATATTCATTTTATTCCTGTCCGCATAACTCACTCGTCTGCTGATTTTAAAAGGCGTTCCTTTCAAGTGAATTTCATCACGTATGCATTGAAGGTATCTACTCTCTCTGGATCAGACTTCACACAATGCTCCCATAAATACATATGGCCAACTTGCATTAAATCCTCCAACTCCATATTATTCATTTTTGCAATCTGCCTAGCTCTTGCGATACTTCCAAATTGTTGCTTTATTGCTGCAATTACTACATGTTGTTTTTCTTCAAATAATTCTTGTGCCGTCATTTCCTTTTACCATCCTTTCTTGTTTTTAGTTATCATAGTTTGCTATACTATAAGAGCATTCCGGTTACTTAACTCACTCCTGTTAGGTATACTGCTCTAGACTGATATTGCCGATGAGCAGACCTAATTCTAGGTCTTTTCGTCATTCTGGAAGCATTTACATGAAGATAATTCAGAATATATCTGATATACTAACTGTGATGAAGGTCAATGCAATTCAAGTAGTATGACTTATGTACAGAAGGAGTCCTATTTTATAGGGCTTTTTCACATGCAACTGATTTCCTACAAAGCGTACTAAAATGTGTTCTCTCCACAACTGAAGCATCAATCCCTCTACTTCTTAAATGTGCTACAATCCCTTTTATATGCGTACGTTCCTCATCATACTTTTCTTTTGCACGATAGAGTGCTGCCAATTCCCTTCGAGCTAATCGAGCTTCTTTAATCCAAGTGCAAAACTGATATGGATCGTTCTTTTGTAGCGCTTCAATTTGTTGTTGTTCGCAATGCTGTAAGAATTCCTCTAGTATTTGTTTCTTTTGCAGGTCCTTTGTTAGAACAGATTTGGTCATGATGTTTTCTCCTTTCTACATCTCTTTAAACTTGATTTGCGAATTTACTAAATTAATTTTTTCACTTAATACAATTGGCAATGTATACTCTTTAACAATTTGCGCTGCTATTTCTAAATGACAACGTTTGATAGCTTTATGACTCGTCACACCAAATTCACGATATAACTGGTTATAAATATCCCGATATACTTTCCCTCTCAATCCTGCGTGTTGGTACGCATTCGCCTGTTTACCACCTAATAAAGCAACACCATGACGCTTTACTGCGTTTGAAATTTCATCGCATTCTACTGCAAATAGTGGTGCGTTTTCTCGTAAGTCTTTTACATCTGATTTAATGTGTTGGAGTTCTTGTTTTTGTCCTTCTAATGCTTCAAAGGTCAGTTTTAAAATACTCATGGGGTCTGTTGGAACTTGTTGTTGGTTCTGGATGTGGTTTTTCATACGCTTGAATTCTTGTATAAATCGAATTTTGGTTTGTACAGCCTCTTTCGTGTTATAGCCAAAAACAACTAATGTAAATGCTTCCTCTGTTAAATTGTACTTTGGGTAACTTCGTCCTCTATCTGTTTTATAATTTGACTCCTGAAAATTTAGGAGTGAGAATTCTTCTCCTGCATATTCTATTTGAAGCTTAATATCTGACAAGACATTGTCATGTCGTTTGCCAAACATTTCAGCAATCATTAAACTATCTGTTACTGCCTCACCATTCTTTTCGAATACCAGTTCATTATGTAAGGGTTGTTCGTTTGCTGCTGTTAATTCATTCATATAAAAAATCCTCCTCATTTGTAATAATGCTTGTCCACCCTATGCACTTGGAATGACTCGTGTTGAGTTCGTATGACGATGAATCAAGTGTAGTCGTCCATCAACTTTTTTATAGATCAACCAGTTTTCAGAATTTAAGCTGTACGAATTCATATGCATTTTCTCTCGCTTCGTTGGTCGTTTGCCGTTTTTCACCTGTTTCCCCTCCTCTATTGCGCAAACAGCTCGTCCACTGTTGTTTTGAAATACTTTGCTAGTTTTTGAGCCTCTTTTAGGGTGAAGTCACTTTCACCGTGTTCTTTAGCAAAGTATGTTCTTGGTGCAATATGAATCAAATTTGCTGCTTTCTCTTGTGTCATGCGTTGCTCTTTTCTGGCGATGTATAGGTTTTTATGCATGGTATCGCTCCTTGTTTAAATTTTATTCACATTAACGCTTAATTGAAGTGTTTCCTTCAATTAGCTTTGGATAAAACCGCTCAAATACGAACATTTCGTTCGTTTGGCAATTAAAAAAATCTCTTCGATTGGTTCATCTAAAAAGTCAGAAATTTTTTTAGCAACTTCCATTGATGGAATCCGTTCTTTCTTATCCAACATTCTTATATATCTTTCAGTAACACCACAATGTTTAGCGATTTTATGATAAATAATTGTCTGTTTCATGTCTGCCTCCTTAATAGAACGTTTCGTTCGATTTTAATCATATCGAATAATTTATACATTGTCAATGACTTTCCGAACATAATGTGCTATGATTGTCTCTAAAGAGAACAAGTTGTTCAAGTGAACAACCTTATGAGGTGATGAAAATGACAGGTATAGGTGCTAGAATAAAAAAACTAAGAAAACAACGTAACTGGACACAAGAAACGCTAGGAAAAAAGGTAGGCGCTTCGTCTCGTGTAATTGGTTATTATGAGTCCGAAGAACGTTTTCCTTCACCAGATACTATTGCAAAATTATCTGAAATACTAGAAGTAACAACGGATTTTATACTAGGACGTAGTACCGAATTAGATATAAAAAAACACAACAAGTTTAAGGAAATTATGGAACGATTAGATACATTACCTGAAAATAAACAGGACATTGTCCTACAACAAATGCTCGCAATCACCAAAACACTAGAAGAATACCATAATAACGAAAAAAAATAGCCCCTCATATTAGAGACGGGCTATTTTTTAAATTTTAAAACTTTGTTCTATGTGCTCCTCGACTAATTCAGGCTGTGTTTCATCTATTGTTTTCAAAAATAATTCTACAATCTCTTCTTTCGTCATTTCCATTCCTCCTGGTTTCATCTCTATCTACATACATTCTATCATCTTGTAATTTGTTAAATAGCTTACTCGCAAAACTTTTAAAAATAAATTTTTAGCTACTAAATAGCACAGTAGAAACCTGAAAAATAAAAAAAGACAACTGCAAAAGTTGTCTTTTTAAGTTTCAGCCCCCAGGCTTCGACCCTTCTTCCATCTTTTGTATTTTATTCAATTGATAATTCTTTGTTTCTAACACTTTGTCCGTTATTGGTAATATGAATGTCATTGCACAAATTACTAATACAATTTTTTTCAAAATTGATCCCTCTTTTCTCTTTTTTGTATCCCATAATCCATTTTAATGTTGGATGACTATCACCACCATTATATAACTTTCTTGCAATTAAACCAGCAAAAAAATAATTGGATTGGGCAAAAAATTGTTCAAGAACTTCATGCATAATCCCATAATCCTTACTTGCAATAGCTTTAAAAAAGATAACAAAATCATCATCGTCTTTCTGATAGAAAGCCTTCTTTATTTGATCAATCTCTGTAAAATTCAATACCCTATCTTCATAGTATATTTTTGCCAATATAAGATTATGCTTGGTCTCTTGTTTTAATTCAAATATCCCCGATTTTTGAGCAACTTCATGACTTCGTTCAAGATACTCTAAACACATTTTTTTATCGTCTGTCAAATAAGACATACCTAGCCGATAATATGCATCAGCAACTGTTTTATTACAAATATTCGCATTAATTATGATGTATGCATAATGCCTAGTAGCCTCTAAATCATTAAGTTGCAAACAAACGGTACAAAATAACTCTGCAACTCGGTGAATATAACAATTCCTTATAAACAATTTTCGACTTTCGCTCACAGTCAAGATGGAATTCTCAATTTCATTACCAATTGTAAGCATACGTTCAAAATTTTTATCAAAATAATAATTGTAACATTTCATAATATCTGATAGAACCCGTAAAACTGGATCTTGAATTTTTCCATATCTATCTAATTCTATCTCTATATCATTCCCTTGCAATGCATCTTTCATGTAGTCGTACAAAATTTTATATACACCTACGTATTCTCTTATAGATGTTTCTTCACTTGAATACTTATTAATAAGGGCATTTAGTAATTCGATATCTCTAATAATAGCGGCATATTCGAAACTCTGTTTAATTAATTCTGTAGAATTTAATTCTAAACACCAGTTATGCATCATTTTTTTTGATTCAGCTGTATCTACTGACATAACATGCGATAGTTTAAGTAAATTACAAAAACTAATTGTTCCTTGTTTTTTGAATTTCGACATATATTGTAGTGGAACATTAATTTTTTCAGCCACAGTTGTTAAAGTTAAATCCTCCCTATCTTCAATCAAATCACATATTTTTTGATGAAAGCGCATAAAAATATTTCCTCCCCCCTCAAACACATAAAAATCCACCATCCTATTTTCTCAACCTCTAAACTGCACTACGAATGATGAATATCTGTTAAACTAAGGAAGAACTCGTATGATGCAAATGTTTGTCCTAAGGTAGTAGGATGAACGGTGTGAGCCGTTTTGTCACGATCACCTCTTACACACGCCCTGCGAGTTTTTATGTTTTAAATTATTATTTTTTTGCGATTATTCTGTCTATTTATTTGATAGAAACCCATATACTGTATCCAAAGCCAATTTTAGCACAAACACATATTCTATTCCATCCTGAAATATATTTCTCAATATAGCTTCTAAGAAAAATATTGAAATTATTCGACTTCCGTTTCAAATATTTCACACAAATAATGAATAGAAGTTCATTTTTATTATATTCTACTTAAATCAAGGTAGAAACCAGCCAATTTTCAATAATTACACCCAACCAATCAAAAAGTGTATTACTATATTATAAAAAATAAATGTCGAATTTTCTCAATATACGCCCCACAATCATTATGGTAATATGATTTTATCCTTACTTGTATCATCCTGATTGGTTTCCCTACCAATCTTCCCTACTATTATGAGTGGGGAGTTTTTAAGTTATATGTTATTAAAATTAAAGCGGTTAAAGTCAAGGAAAGGCTCTCAATTTATTTTGGGAGCCTTTTCTTTTGGTAACAAACAAGTTATAATCTATTCAATAAATTGAATTATCAATCTTTATATATACAGGAGGGATTCCTATGGTGATCTACAAAGATAAAGAGCGAGGAACATATTTTTTCGTTGTTAGAGTCCATCAGTTTGATGGCACGCAAAAACAAGTAAAGCGTCGTGGGTTTAAAACGAAAAAGGAAGCACGTGAAGCGGAAGCGAAAATGTTAGTTGAAAAAGAAACGAACTCTAGCTTGACGTTTGCACAAGTGGCTGATAGTTATTTTGATTGGTATTGCCAAAGGAGGAAACAGTCTTCGATTAACGCCATAAAAAATGCAATTTATAATCATTTACTAAAAGAATTTGGTAAAATGAAAATTGATACCATTACCGCAAAACATGTAATGAACTATCAAAATAAACTCTTAAATAACTACTCCGCTGATACTCTAAAGCAAATTCATACTATACTATCCGCTATATTCAATTTTGCGATAAAATTTTATGGATTGACTAGCAATCCAGCACGTATTGCAGGAAACTTTGAATTAGAATCAAACAAACGAATGAGTTATTGGGAATTCGATGAATTTCAAAGGTTCATCGATACTGTAGATGATTTACTTTACAATGCATTTTTTTCAACACTTTACTATAGCGGCGCTAGGAAAGGTGAATTATTAGCTTTAACATGGGCGGATGTTGATTTTGTAGGAAAAACGATTAACATCAACAAAACTGAATACAATCGTCAAGTTACAAAACCAAAGACAAAATCATCAAATAGAATCATCTTATTGCCTATACTTATCATTAATTTATTGAAGAAATTAAAAGAACATGCTACATTAACAGCACCAGTAAAAAATGATTATGTTGTTTTCGGTGAGTTTTATAATAGTATTGCTACCTCCACGTTAGATGAACGATACAAGAAATATGTGGCTACTGCTGGAGTGAAAAAAATTTTACTTCATGAATTTAGACATTCACATGCATCTTATTTAATTAATAAAGGTGTAAGTCCACTTGTAGTAGCACAACGACTAGGTCATTCTGATGTAGCAACAACTCTGAATACTTATAGTCACTTATATCCGTCAAAACAAGCAGAAGCACTCGCCTTTATAGAAGACGATTTGGCAAAAAAGTTACCAAAGTGTCACCAAGGGCTCTAAAACCCTTGGTATATATGATACCGCATTTAATCCCGTCATAAATCCAGCTTCACCGAGCATCGTTTTCTCCATTAAAGCGTTACAAGGACAAATCGTTACACA
>NZ_JBNPJZ010000020.1:0-11096 GCF_050312695.1 Bacillus sp. AF62
ACTATCATTCTTCCAGGAAAACGGGTTTCTTTATGCATTCATTTTTGGATATTTATGAGTTTTGCAACACCCTCATCAAATTGAATCTCTTTCACTAGTTTCCCAATTTCCGTAGAAGACTGTCCTGATTGTTCTGCTAGCTTTCGCACTTCATCTGCTACAATTGCAAATCCTCTACCTTGCTCTCCAGCTCTCGCAGCCTCAATTGCCGCATTTAACGCTAATAAATTTGTCTGTTCTGCAATATGTTGAATTACTTCAAGGATTGCTCCAATTTGTTTCGACTTATCGTCTAACAAACCAATGATTTTGTCTGACTGTGAAACAGACTCATGAATTAATTGCATTTGATTCACAGTTTGTTCAACTAACTTCCCACCATTTTCAGCTTTTTTCTTCGTATACATAGAGGCTGTAGATACTAATGAAGAACTATCTGCAACACGCTGAATTCCTTCTGTAACTTCTTCTAACAATGTTGCTCCTTCTTCAACTTCTTTCGTTTGTATTTCTGCACCACTTGATACTTGCTCTATAGCCTGTGTAATTTGTTCCGTTGCTTCGCTTGTCTGCTTCATACTAGCTGTTAATTCTTCTGAAGATGCCGCTACATGACTTGCTGAAGTGTTTATATTGGAAATGACACTTTGTAACGATGCAGCCATCTCGTTAAAACTTTCTCCTAGCTGTCCAATTTCATCTTTAGAATGAACTGTAATTGATTCTGTTAAATCACCTTCACTAATCTTCTTCGATGATATGACAAGTTGTTTTAACGGTTTAATAATAGACGCAATTATGAAGTAAATTACAATCCCACCGATTATTAGTGAAATTCCAAGAACAGTTATTGTTTTATAGAAAATAGGTTCAGCCGCTTCGATAATTTCTTTGGAAGGCATAATTCCTGCTATTTTCCATCCAGTTTTCTTATTCGTTTTAAAAGTGATATTGCGATCTTCACCATCTAATGAATAATGAAAATCCCCAGCTTCCTGTTTATACAATTCTTTACTAAGTTTCTCTTCTAATTTCTCTCCTGGCTTCATTTTCGGGTGCGCTACTACATTTTTATCTTGATCAAATATCGCTACATATCCTTCCTTACCGATATTAACCATCTTAGAAGTAGTAACAATATCATTAATGATTAAGTCAATCCCAAGAACTCCACTTTTATCCTCGTTTTGTTTTGCTAGTGTAATAACAATATTTCCTGTCGTTTTTGACTTATATGGAGCAGTTACAATTACTTCTCCGCTTTTCTTCACTGCCTCTTTATACCAATCTCTTTCTGTAGGATTATATCCATCTGGCATCTGAATAGCTGGTGATTGAATGAACTGTCCATTACTAGATCCTGTATAGATTGCTTCCATTTCTGGATGCAGTTTATTGTATTCTTCTAGTTTATTCTGTATGTTTTGAATTTGATCTGCTTGGTAACTTGATTGTGTAAATAATTTCGTAAAATAAGTTGCATCTATTTTTTTACTATCCAATTCCTTATTAATTACATTATCCAAAATTTTTATATTATCTTTCGCCGAGTTTAAAATTGTTTCATTAAAATTCGTCTTCGCCTGTTGATAAGACGTCCAACCAATTACAATACTTGGAAGAATTAAAATAATAATAAATGATACAAGTAACTTTGTTTTTAAACTACTACTCCTTAATTTCCCTTGAAACATACTTCTACCCCTCCATACCGTTTTAAATGTAATTAATTAACATTTAATCTTTCTATAAAAAATAATACGATTTAAATGTATCAATGAGACTCTCTATCTTTTTATACATCTAAAGAATTGATACATATCTTTTTCATTCTATATAAATTAAATAATTAAAACAATGTATAAAAATGTATATTATTCGAAATATTATAATTCATAGGAGAACCTCTAGTATTTCACTTACTAGAGGTTCTTTCCACCTTACTATTCTTTATCTACTTCTTTTTTCTCATCTTCTACTACAGATACAACAGGTTTATCGCTTGATAATTGTTGTACCGCTCCTTTTCCTGCAAATCCTTCTAATAGCTCTTTTAAGTCAATGCCAGAAGAAGCTTTTAACGTTTCTTGCATCGTTGCCATTAAATCAGTCGCATAACCCGCAACTTTTCCGGCCCCGCTATTTTTACCACCGCCGCCTGTATCGACAACTGTGATTTTATCAATATTACTAAGCGGACTTGCAAGTTCCTTCGCATAACTTGGAAGCATTTTAAGAACCATATCCATAATTGCCGCTTGACCATATAATTCAAATGCTTCTGCGATTTTTTGTTTCGCTTCTGCTTCTGCTAAACCTTTTAATCTAATAACATCTGCCTCTGCTGTACCTTGCGCTTTTTGTACTTCCGCTTTCGCTTGACCTTGTGCTTTTTCAATTTCCGCCTTCGCTAAACCTTCTACACGTACTTCTTCTGCACGTGCTCTCGCTTCTGCTTCAATCTTATATTGATCCGCATCGGCTTTTTTAATTTGTTTTACTTTTTCTGCTTCCGCTGATTGCTCAACGGCATAGCGATCTGCATCGGCTTTTTTCTTAACTTCTGCATCATATTGCTTTTCACGACGCGCAATTTCTTTTTCTTCTAACTCAATTTGCTTTTCACGCTCAATGATTTTAACGCGCATTTGCTCTTCTGTAACACCTTGTTGTGCTTTCGCTTGTTGTAATTCGTAAGAAAGATCCGCATCTGCACGCGCTTGTTCTTGTTCTCTCTTATAAGACTGTACTTTTAATTCTTTATGTTTTTCAGCTTCAGCGATTTGTGCATCACGTTGATATTCTGCTTCTTTTGCCTCTTTTTCAGCACGGGCTTTTTCAATACGTGCTTCTTTTTCACGCTCTGCATTCGCAATTGTTGCATCACGCTTAACTGTCGCAATTTGGGGCTGACCAAGCGCATCTAAGTATCCGTTTTTATCCATTATTTCTTTAATTGTGAAAGAAACAATGCGAAGTCCCATCTTCTTTAAATCTGTAGAAGCTACTTCATGTACCTTTTGAGCAAATTGCTCTCTATTACTATACGCATCTTCTACTGTCATAGAAGATAAGATAGCACGGAGATGCCCTTCTAAAACTTCTTTTGCTTCTATTTTTAACTCTTCTGTTTCTTTTCCTAAATATTGTTCAGCTGCTGTGGAAACTTCTTCAATTGTTGATCCCACTTTAATAATAGAAACACCGTTTACTGTGATCGGTACACCTTGTTTCGTATACGTATCACGTGTACCAACTTCTAATTTATAGTTTAATAAGCTTAAAGGCTCTGCTCTCTGCATAATTGGAACTACGAAAGTACCGCCCCCGCGAATAATCTTAATCTTCTTTCCATCATCAGTGGTAACTACATTCTTTCCTCCACCAAGCCAGTTCCCTGTAACAATTAACGCTTCATCCGGACCAACCGTACGATACTTCGTAATAAATACTAAAATGAGTAGAATTAAAATTGCGAGTAAAACTCCACCGATAATTAATGGAATCGTCATGTAAATTCCCCCTTATAATTTTGGTTTCTTTAAAGAATAAGCGATGTTTTGTACAAGTAAAACACCATCTTGGACTCCCTCGATAATAACCTCTGTTCCTTGCGAAATATCTTTTTTTCCAACAGTTTTAGCTGGGATTGCATTACTTCCAAATTGGGATGAAATTAATACTTCACCAAATCCTTCTGTAGGAATTGTCGTAATGACTTCTCCTTTGCAACCGATAAATTCATCCATACGTTGCATCGTATTTTGTTCTGCTTCTGCAATCGGTTTTAAAATTAGTATTTTCATGATGAAAACACCGATAAAAGATATAGCAAATGCAGCCCCGAAAATAGTAATACTATTAAAGGAGAATAAGTACTCTCCTATATAACTAAGCCCACATAACATGGCGAAAAAACTAAGTAATAAAGTAACAACGGATACAGACCCGCCCCCAAAACTAAATATCGATTCAAATATATCTCCAAAAAAGATATAAATAACAGTGAGTATAGTAGCAATAATAAATCCGTATAAATAAATTGTTTCAAGTGGATAACCAAACAAAGCCATTTCTTATCCCCCTCTCTTAAACAATCCCCTTTTTTGTTATGTGTATGCCCCACCTCTTTCAAAGATTATTGTTCTTAATTTTCAGTCATTTACCTTTTAAATAAAAGCCTGTAAGACAGGCCTCTAAAAAAGAACAGGAGAAACCTATTGTGACAGGCTCCTCCTAGAAAATAACCGATATATTATATATCTATATAATATACTATTTTCCACAAAAAGTAAAGTTAAACATACATTGGAAAAGCACTTATTTTACTGACAATTCGTATGTTCCATCGCCATTATCATATTTATATACATACAAGTAATACTTACCTGGTTTTGCATTAAATTTTGCTTCTATATGATTCCCATTAGCTTGACCGTAAGCCGCATAATTTTGCATATCTGATTCATGGTGAAGTACCCATGTCATCCCAATTCCATACTCATTTAAAACAGAAATATCGATATCTTTCGCTGATGCTACATTAAATGTATAAACATCAGTGTGGTCCCCGCCAATAAGACTACCTTTTATCTTACTATTTAGCTCGATACGATTTGCTTCCTCTGGACGATTATTTGGTTCTGATTCTGTTAAACTTCCATCTTTAATCGTAACAGTTGTTTCGCTTCTGCTCTCTTTTCCTTTATCGTCTTTTACTCTTAACGATACTTTATAAGAACCTTCTTTTTCATATACATGTACTGGATTCACTTCTGCACTTGTGCTTCCATCTCCAAATTCCCATAAATAAGAAACAATTTTTCCATCTTCATCGTTTGAATCATCACTTTTAAATTGAATGCCCTCTTTTACAAGCCCATTATAAGGGCCATTTATATTAACTGTTGGAGCTTTATTTTCTCCATCATCTTTCGCAATTCCATGGAAGACTACATCATATTCAAATTCATTTGAACTATTCACACGATAATTAACGAAGTAAGCTGTAACAGTTTTGTAGCCACTCCATTCTTTTTGCGCCAATTGTTCTAAAGATTCATTTACTCTTTTACTAATTTCTTTCCAATCTTCTGATTCACCTTTTGTGACACTTCCTGTATACGTACCTTCTAATGTAAATGTATTAAAGAATTGAGAATTATGTTTTGTCATTTTTGTATCTTTCATAGGCAACGTATCACTAATTTCTTTCTTCACCGCTGTTAATGACTTCGTTGCATGTTCAGCTAAATAATCACCAGCTACTTCTGGTACAGTGTATGTATCTTGATTATCAATTAACTGCTGCATATACTCTTGATACTCTTTATTTAACTTAGGATCTTTACTTAGATTTTCACGATATGCATCATAATTTTTCACATCATTCGCACGAATCAAATCTTGAATTTTATCAAATGTTTCAAACTGATGCGTATATAAGTAAGACTGCAATGCGAACGAGTAATTATAGAAATCCCAAGAACCGTATTTAGCAAATAGTGTACGCTCTGCTGTATAACGGCTTGCAGGATCAGATGATAATCCGCTAATTATGCTCTTTCTTGGTACAACGTTATTCGTACGAGTAGATCCTGCGAAAAACTCTGCATTTCCTTCTTGGAACCAAGTTAACCTTTCATTTTGATACATATCTCCTCTTCCAAATAGACCTGGTACTTCATATCTACCTTGCAGGTAATGAGTAAATTCATGACGGAATAACTCTTCTAAACTATAAATACTTTGCTCTGGTGTACGCTCATATGTAAAGAATGTACCTGTCTCTTCAATATAAATTCCACCGTTGTTTGTTTCATATCCATACAATTGTCTATTTAACTGATATTCATCTGGACTATTATAAATTACGATCGTTAATACATCATCCGCATTTCCTGGCTCTAACGCTTTGTCATTTCCAATTACACGGTGATACTGTGCCTTTACTTCCTTCGCAGCCCAATATAGTCTCTTAATTTTTTCTTCTGATACTTTATCTCCTGTTTTGAACACAATTGATCCATCGTCGAATGTATACGTTTTTGGTAAGTATTGCTCTTTTCCTTCTTTACGTATTTTCTCTAAATCTACTGTATTCCCGCTATAATCTTTACCATTATAATTTGTTGTAATTTGTTCTACCGCAACAAAATAAGGTTCACTTAAGCGCGGGTACATATGCATGGCTTTTGTAACAACCTCTAATCCTTTATTTGGATTGCTATGAAACTTCCCTAAACGGCTAGCAAAATAAATTCCATTATTAACGAGCCATTTATTTTCTGACGTTACTTCATTTAGAAGAGCAATACGATTTATTTCATTAATAAACCCATCTACTTTTCCATACCACATCGTTTCATTCGCTTCTTTACGAGCCTCAGTTAAGTACGACTGTATATCATAGTCAATACCTTGCATAATATCGTATATTGCTTGTCCCTTCATTCGATCATTTACATAAGTAGTATAATTATCATTGTATTGCTTTAAAATATTCGATGCGTATTGAACCGTTTCAACATCGCTTGAAGCATTACTAATTAATTTACCGTATGCAGATACGACTGTATCTTGTTCAACTGTACCAAGCTTAAAGTTTGGATTTTTTGCGATTGCTTTTAAAGCAGGTAAACATTTATCCTGGAAGCTTCTTTCATTTAAGTCGCTTAATTCACTATTATAAAATGCAAGATAAAAAGCTGAACGCAACACTTCAGTAAACGTTTGAATTCCTTTTGAATCATCTTTCGTAAATGTACTACCTCTATGAGCTAATTCATCTATAATGACTTGCATTTTTCCTTTATCTTTATAAAAAGCCTTTGCATCTTCATTAAACTGGAATAAGTCTGTAATTTGGTGCCACTTAATACTGCCTAACGTTTCAACTAATTCTTGATCATTCATTTTGTTTAAATCAGCCATTGAATAGCTTTCTTTAACTTGCTTTACTGCAGTTTTCTTCGTAATAGATGCTGGTCGCTGTGAAAAATCTCCTACTTTTAAACGTTCTTGAAATGATAAAGTTTCATCAACTTTTGAAATATGTCCAACTTCATCTACCGACTTTTCAATTCCAACCGGTTTCGTTTTCAACACGTTATACGGTACTTTTTCTTCCGCTGCTGCATGAGTTTGAAGTGCCCCTAACGATAAAGCCATTGTACTAATGCTAAGCATCACTTTATTGATCTTTGATTTCTTGTTCATATCCTTGCCCCCTATTTTAATATTCCATTCAAGAATTTAACATAAAATCTGGATGTAACAATATAAAATGCAATATTTCATATTATTTCTTCCTATAATTTGTACATATCGTGAACGCATTGCTCTTTACCTCCCTAAAACAAATTACATCCTTTCATGTTACAAAAAGAGAATTTTTTGACAATTAAAAACTTAATTGTTATGATTATTATAATTGTTAATTTTATTAAATAAGGGTGGGATTCTATGATAAAAAAAGAAAACAGTGTATTTTATATCTCCTTCTTGCTAACAACATTATTCATTATATGGGGAATTACCCCAGCAAGTTGGATACAAGGCTACGATTTACAAAGTGTTACATCTTCTTTAAACTCATTTATCCTCAATAAATTTGGGTGGTTTTACTCTCTACTTATGACTACAATGATTATTTTGGCTGCTTATTTAGCATTTTCTAAGTACGGTTCTATTCGTCTTGGTAAAGATGGAGAAAAGCCAAAATATAATTATCCATCTTGGCTATCCATGTTGTTTGGGGCAGGAATGGGAATTGGACTCCTCTTTTATGGAATCGCTGAACCGATTTCACATTTTACAGATCCATTAACAGGAAAAGCAGGTACAGAAGAAAGCGCCAAACTCGCTATGCAATATTCATTTTTCCACTGGGGACTCTTTCCGTGGTCACTATACGCAATGGTCGCTTTAACAATTGCATATTTCACATTCCGCAAACAAAAAGGTAGCACTATCGGGGCTACAGTTACTCCATTATTTAATCGATCGAAAAATTCCCGTATCGGAAAAACAGTTGATATTTTAGCTGTTTTAGCCACAGTGTTTGGCATTGTACCATCTGTTGGGATTGGTGCTCAACAAATTGCTGGAGGATTAAGCTATTTATTCCCTTCCATTCATAACACTTTACTTACCCAGCTCGTACTTATAGCTATCTTCGCTGTTTTATATTTAACAAGTGCACAAACTGGCTTAGATCGTGGGATTAAATATTTGAGTAACTTGAATTTCTCTCTTGCAGGTATTTTACTCATCTCTTTCTTACTTTTAGGGCCAACCGTATTTATTATGAAATATTTCACATCTACACTCGGTTCTTATATTGGAGCTTTGCCTAGTATGGGATTAAATTTAGGAGCATTTAATGAAAAATCTTCTTCTTGGATTGAAAATTGGACTATTTTCTATTGGGGATGGTGGATTTCTTGGTCTCCATTCGTCGGCACATTTATCGCACGTATTTCTAAAGGGCGTACAATAAAAGAATTTATTTTTGGAGTTGTATTAGTCCCAACTCTTATCTGTACATTTTGGTTTGCAGTATTTGGTGGTACCGCAATTCATATGGAAATGTTCCAATCGCTTGGAATAGCTGATGAAATTGCAAAAAATGGTACAGAGATTGGATTATTTGCTGTTATTTCACATCTACCATTCTCTACATTTTTAACGATTATCGGGTTAATTTTAGTAGCCACATTTTTCGTTACTTCTGCTGATTCAGCAACATTTGTTGTTTCCATGCAAACGAGTAACGGAAGCTTATCACCGAAAAATAGTTTAAAACTTATATGGGGATTAACAATCGCGATAATTGCCGCTATTTTATTACAAGCTGGAGGATTAAATGCACTACAAATCGCAGCTATCATCGCAGCACTACCATTTTCTATCGTAGTCGTTCTTATGGTCATTTCGCTCTTTAAGGAGCTGCGAAAAGAAGATGTTAATTTGCAAACAAAAGAAGTATCTCAAAAAATAAAAAAGGTTATGTAACGATTAGCACCTCTTTTAAATAAAGTATTCGGCCAATAAATTAATCCTGAATTCCCTATTAATAAAGGCGGGAAAGTAAATTAAATAAACCCCATTCGTATGAAATATAATTTTCATACGAATGGGGTTTTATTATATCTCTTATACAAAAGACACCATCATATGCATGTTTCTAATAAAACCGCCATGATAATATCTTCTCAAAAAAGAAAAAATTAATTATATATAATAATAAGATTAAACGTTATTTATTTCTTAAATAATCTCTTTCTAAATACGAACATACTTAGTGCGGAAAGAACAAGTGTTATGCCAGAAAGTAAAGTCGATGTGCTAGCTTCACCGCCTGTTGATGGTAAAAATTTCTTGCCTTCCTCCGGCTTATTAGTATGTTGTTTATTTAAAGTGTCTGCTTTTCTTCCCTCGTTTTCAACAACTTGATTATTCCCTTTTGGCTCTTGATCCAATCCTGTTGCTGATTCTTTTACTTCTTTCTTTGGTTCTTTCGCTTCTTCAACTTCTTCTTTTGCTTCTGCGACTTCTTTTACCGGCTCTTTTACTTCTTCTTTTGTTTCTTCAACTTCTTTTACCGGTTCTTTTACTTCTTCTTTTGTTTCTTCAACTTCTTTTACCGGTTCTTTCACTTCTTCTTTTGTTTCTTCAACTTCTTTTACCGGTTCTTTCACTTCTTCTTTTGTTTCTGCGACTTCTTTTGTTGGTTCTTTTACTTCTTCTTTTTCCACTATATTCTGTATAACTGTTCCGTTAAACCTGATGCTAATTTCATCAGAATCTAAATCAAATTTATACACCTTTTCACCTAGGGTATTCCATTTTATTACTCCGTTATTAAACGTCCCTCCCTCACTTGCCAATTGAATATTTTCAATACTTTCTCCTTCTAAATCATATACAGGAACTTGAATTTCTTCGTTTATTTTTGCATCATTTAAAATGATATTTTGTCTTCCAACATCAATTGTAAACCACTGACCTAATTGTATTAACGGCCTTACATCACGAATCTCATTCCCAGCTAGATTTAAGCTAAATAAGTTTAGCATAGAACCAATAACCGTTACATCTTTAATATGATTGTCCGCAAGATTTAACCACTGTAAATTTTCCAATGAAGATAGTGGTGTTATATCTTCAATTTGATTATGAGATACATTCACATTATTCAATTGCTTCAAGTTTGAGATGAACTCAATATTTTTCAGGTCTACTCCTTCTAAAGTGAGGTTTTCTAAGTTCGTCATGTACTCTAAACCTGTTATATTTTTTATCTCATTTCCTTTTTCTTTAAGTATCTCTAGTTTTTTAATCTGTAATAAATCTTCTTTTGTGATAGGAGCGTTTATATTCTCTCTACCTAAATTCTCTTTATTAATATGTTGTTGTAAAGTTTTATCGAGAATTACATTTTCCTTTTGTTCATTATTCTCTTTTATTGTTTCCTTGATTTCGTCTAATCTTTCAACAACATTTTGAATTACTGTTCCATTAAACTTAATACGATTCTCTTCTGGATTTATATCCAACATAAATTCATATGTTTTTTCACCGGTAGTCCCCCATTTAACAGAACCATTATTAACGATCCCATCTTCACTCTTCAATTGAATAGTATCAAGTGGCTCTCCTTGTAAATTATAGATAGGTATTTTAACTTCCTTATCTTTTTCTACATCATCTAAAAAAATTTTTTGTCTTTGAATATCGATATACATTCTTTTTCCTAGTTCTTGAACTGGTCTAACATCACGAATTTCATTTGAACCTAGTTTTAAATCATATAAACCTGTTAATTGACTAAGTGGCATTATATCTGAAATATAGTTTTCTTCTAGATTTAATTTCTGTAACCCTGACAATTTTGATAATGGCGTAAGATCTACTAATTCATTTTTGGAAAGCCCTAATTCAATTAATTTATTCATTCCATTAATATGTTCAACATTACTCAATCCATTATTGCTTATTTCAAATGTCTTTAAATTCGAGGGTGTTGCAAAACTCATAAATATCCAAAAATGAATGCATAAAGAAACCCGTTTTCCTGGAAGAATGATAGTATC
>NZ_JBNPJZ010000068.1:0-10886 GCF_050312695.1 Bacillus sp. AF62
ACTATCATTCTTCCAGGAAAACGGGTTTCTTTATGCATTCATTTTTGGATATTTATGAGTTTTGCAACACCCTCAATTCAATAATTGAGAGCAAAAAGCAGATGTAATTTGTGTGGAAATTTCAGTATTAAGATAGAATTAAAATTTGAATGATTATAATAAAAAGAGCCCTTGATAGGTTCTTTTTTTAGTTGGTAAATATGATGTCAACAATAGATGGCGATAAAGGTAGTAATTTAGATGTCTTTATGTTAATCTGCTAAATTTTGTAGGAGGAATTCTTTTTTTCATACCTTCATACTCAATGAAAAAGGATATTTCATTTATTTGGGTGTTCTAGTGTATTTGAATTTTGCGCACCAACAAATTTTGTTTAGGGACAAAATGCGTTTTCTTAATTATCAGAAAAAAACAGTACGACAAAATTCCTATTCATTATTTTGGTAGGTATCAAATATTTCTTTGACCTTATTTTCTTGATATTACCGTACGTTTATATGTTTCTAAGGGAAAGAAATACTTTCATTTTTATTACCATCTATTGTTTGATTAAGATGGTAACATGAAAGTGAAACGTTTACAACCAGAAAATAAAGAAAAAATATTAAAATACGACTTTTTTCGACAATCATTCTATATTTATATTTCATTTTATTATAGGAAAAGGCGGGGGAAAGCGGACCTTTTCCTATAAAATGTTTTGTTGGAATTAGAAATAACTAAAAAAGTAATATTATCTTAAAATTAAAATGAAATTCAATGATAAGGTTATAATTGAATTTTTAAACCTCATGTGTATTGAAAGTATGGTCAAATCTTAATCCACGTTGCGTTTCTTCCTTTTGTAACTAGCTTAATATGGCCAAACACTTGCAAGGAATTTAAAGCCTTACTGATTGTACTTTCTGCAATGTCTGGATAAGTGTTACGAATACTTTCCTTAGTAAAGGGTTGTTTTTGTTTAAGTATAAAATCCTGAATTCTCTCAACTTTAGTATGTTTACATATAGAATCTAGAACTGTGTTATGTAGATCTTTGTAAGCCTCTAATATAATGGTTAAAAACGTTTTTAACCAAAAGCTATTATTATGTTCCTCGCAGTACCAATTCACCGAAGATTTATAAATCGAATTGTAATAATCAGATTCGTTTTTCTTAATATATTTATCCAAACATACATATTTTACAAATGTATGTCCACTCTTAATTAACAGCAATTGCATTAACATAAATGCCAGCCTGTTATTACCTTGATTGAAAGGGACTATGCAATAAAAATTTAATATAAAACGAGCTATTAATAAAAGTGAATGTAGCCCCTTACTAGTATTTAATGAGTTGTATTGATCACATAATTGCTCCATAAACCGTGGGATAAGTTCATGCGGAAGAATGCGGTAACTATTCAAGTGCATTCCATGTTCTGGAACTCCTGGAATAATAAAAGGTTTTTCACGCCATTTGGCACTGTCAGAGGTAATATAATGTATTAGTTGAAAATGTAATTCCTGTATAGTTGCTGGATTAATTAATAAAGTACAGGAGTTTTTATGTACAAAAGAAAGTGTTTGATAATAGCAGAAAATAGCATCTTCAGAAATATTTTGAGGTACTATATCATCTAAAATAAGTTCTTTTAATCTTTTATTAGGAACTTTTATATCCTCATAAATAGTTGTGAAATTTTTTATGTAATGTAGTGGTATAGTTTTTTCTAAACTATTAAATATGTCAGGGTTTTGTTCCTGATAAGCAGCTAATTTTCCTTTGAATTCGCTAATTTCACTTATTAAATTGATTAACCTCCTTTTTAATTCAATATTTTTGTACTTATCATCAAAAAAGTCTCTCATTTTTGTTCCTCCTGTAACCCCTTAACACGTTGTTGCATATATCTTTCCATTCTAAAGGTATGCCACGACATCATTGTAAAATAAAGACATTTTAGGTCTGATTTTGAATATATATATATCAGAATCTATATTTTTATTTAACAATTAAAATATGGAAATTATAAAGAAGAATCGTTAGGATTCAATTTTAATAGGCATAATCCTAACATCAAATGCACAAATGTACAATAAAAAAATAAAAAAATAAAACTATTGACTCTTTTGAAATATTATCTAAAAGAGTTTTAAGAAATTGTAGGTATAGATGTGCCTTAGTTTAGGAGTAAATAATAAAGTGGTAATAGAGTTTTCATAGGTAATTAAAAAGTATATAGACTATTAATTTGTGACAATTACGTGCCTAATCTATTATATGCTTTTATGAGAATTCTAAAATTAAACCCTAACGAGCTGAATTTTCTATATTTAGCATAAATATTAGGAGAGGCGTGCTGATGAAATGTATCATTTTATATAGAAATATGTAACGTTTAACACTCGTATTGTAAAATATTTTGACATACGTTAATTTAAATATTAGGTACAGGAACATGTAATAAAACCTCAGTACTAAAGTACCCTTTAAATGTTTCACCCTAAGAACGTTTCTCAAGCAACTGAAGTTTACCCTTTGTTTCTGTGCCTTATTAGATAAAAATAACATAATAAATTTTTAGAATATGATAATGAAAAATGGGTTTTCAAATCTTTTCCTTAAATATTAACAATCTCTTGATGATCTGTTTAAAGTAAGGAAATGCAGGGTAGACAATGGTATTAATAAAGAAAATACAGTTAAGCTAGATACATTAAGTTATTTTATAAGTAATTAAGCGTTAGATTGAATTAGTAAGAATTTTATATGTGTTTGCTAAATGGTTTGTTTTAATTGGTCTGTTACTATTAATTTATGAATTTTAACGTTTAGAAGCTAGTCAACATATAGGTTATATTAGTTATGTGGGTTTTAACCTCAAGTGTATATGTTTAAGGTTAAAGGATTTGTGAGTGGTATAAAAGAAGTGAAAGTCTGGAAGAAACGGATATAATCGGTTTCTTCCAGACTTTTTTTGCTTTTTTGTAATATAAAAAATTTATTTTTCCTACATGATTTAATTATCCGTTTTAATATTTGAATTTTTTGTGAAATAAAATGAGGTTTTTATTCTTCTTTAAATACATAATGTTACAAAATAGCGTAATTGTATTTACTTTATTTTTATAGGAGATTAAAAATAATAATAAATGTACCAATTTATGAGGGATATTAATATATTAATTGGTGATTTGTTCGTTTATCCCTATATTGCTATTATATTAGCGAAAACAATATATTGGGGGGACAAGAATGAATTTGAAATTAACATCTAAATTGGAAAGATTAAGAAAAAGTAAAAAAGGAATTGGTGCTTGTGTTCTGGCTGCAGGGGTAACGGCAATTACAATGATTCCTCAAAGTGCGTATGCACATGGGTTTGTTGAAAAACCGAGTAGTCGTGCTGCTTTATGTAGTCAGAATTATGGGGTATTAAATTTAAATTGTGGAAATGTAATGTATGAACCTCAAAGTCTAGAAGCACCTAAAGGGTTTCCAGAAGGTGGACCGATTGATGGTAAAATCGCTTCGGCAGGAGGACTATTTGGAGGAACTCTTGACCAACAAACAACAAATCGTTGGTTCAAAAACACAATTAAGGGTGGAGCAAATACATTTACATGGAAATATACAGCAGCACATTCTACAAGTAAATGGCATTATTACATTACAAAAAAGGGATGGGATCCTAATAAACCATTAACACGTGCTGAATTAGAACCAATTGGAACTGTGAAACATGACGGTTCGGCCGCATCAAATAATTTAACACATACAATTAATGTACCAACTGATCGTAATGGTTATCATGTTATTTTAGCTGTATGGGATGTAGCAGATACGTCAAATGCATTTTATAATGTAATTGATGTAAATTTAGTAAATAATGAAACTCCTGATACAGTAGCTCCAAGTCAACCAACTGAATTAAATGCCTCTAAAGTTTCTGCCAATAGTGTTGAAATAACATGGAAGGCCTCTACTGATAATATAGGTGTAAAAGAATATCAAGTGTTACGTAATGGCGAAGTAATTGATACGGTACCAGGTACAACTTTTATTGATAAAAAACTAAAAGCAGATACGGAATATACCTATACAATAAAGGCATTAGACTCTGCTGGAAACATATCAAAAGAAAGTGAAAAACTAAAGGTTAAGACAACACATGCAATCCCAGATATAGAGGCTCCAAGTCAACCAAAAGGATTACATAGTATGGGTACAACAGCGACAACTGTTGATTTGATGTGGAGTCCGTCTGAAGATAATGTAGGTGTTGACCATTATATTGTATATAGAGAAAGCGCTGGGGTTATGAATAAAATTGGGACAGCGGCTAATACATCCTTTATGGATAAAGATTTGAAGGCTAATACATCGTATAAATATGTAGTGACGGCGGTTGATTTAGCTGGAAATGAATCTAGTAGAAGTGATGTTTTGAATGTAACAACAAAGTTAGAGGATTCCACATATGAAAAATGGGATGCAAGAAAAGCATATACTAAAGGCGATAGAGTAGTACATGAGGGAAAAGTGTATGAAGCAGTTCAAGATCATCAAGGAAATGGCGACTCAAATTGGATTTTTGCCTTATCGCTTTGGAAGCCAGTTTTGAATAAGTGACAGGTGGGAAAAGGTAGTTAACATTTTGGGGTTTTCTTTTAAAAATTAAGGGCTGTGCCAAATATGAATTATCTTATGATTTAAATGATAAATCAATAAGATTTAAACCCCATCCTAATGTTTACGAAATGAAATTAAAAAAGAATCCCAATGGAATTTCATTGGGATTCTTTATTTTCTAATTTGTAATAGCGTATATTTTTACTGTGAATTTGTTAGTGGCACCCGTTGGACTTGCAATATAGTATTTAGTATTTGTGTAAGCTTCAGTCCTAGATCCATGTGAAATGTTTTTCCAACGAGTAGAATCTATTCCTAGGGAAACATCAATCATTACATTGAAAGAGATAGTAGAAGAATAATCTTTTTCTGAAGGCTCAATAACCCATTTTAATTCTTTGGTACCTACAGGTAAACTATCAATTTTAAAGTTTTGACTGGATCGATTTTGTTGCCCGGATAAAGGACTAGATTCAGATGATATTTGCGAAATTAATATTTCGTTTTCATTAGAATGTAGACCATTTAATTTAATGATACTATCAATTAAACCTGGACCAGGAAAATCAGCTACGATGATACCAGAATGTTTAATTACGCCTTGTTGTAAGAAATCGGTCCCAAGTGTATTCATTCCCCCATAGTATACTTGTCCGTTTCTATCGCGAGGGAAATCACTCCATGCATTTGTGGAATTCGTTTGAATCAATTTAGGACTACTATCAGTATTTCTGCTCTCTTTTCCGCTTGCAATAAACCAAGGATATACATTATTTAAAAATGCCGCTGCGCCCCCCGTACCACTAAAATGGTTGAGATAAATTTTTCCATTATTAAAGTTAGTATTTGCATTTTGTAGATGGGCTTTTATCGCAATCCATTTTGCATATATTTCGTCTGGTCCGCCTCCAATTTCAAATTTATCTTGTATATTCAAACCTTTGTAATCAATACCGTACAATTGAGTGGATGTAAAGTTTTGTAAGATTACAATTTTCCCGCGGGTATCTCCTAAAGTAGGGTTATTTCTATCTGAAGTTGGTACGGAGTTAGGGTTCCAAAAATATGAAGCATTAACGTTTTTATATTTTAAAAATATCTCCTCAAATGATAGAGATCCACTCTCAGGGGTAGTTTCTTCTTTTAGGCGCATTAATATTGTTTCTGTTGGATGATCTTTTAAAAATTGAATTGTCTCTTTTAATACATCTTCAAACACAGCTTTTTGATTTACAATGCCATGATACATCGCAAAAGAATCTTTTACACGTTTAACACGCATATCTACATATCGGATTCCAGAATTTAATTGTTGGGATAGACTCATAGTTTGATTTCTTGTCAAATTTTCATCAAGAAAGCTTGCTCCATGTAAAGCCATTGTGCCGTGAGTCCCTGGAATAGATATTTCACTTAATTTTGTAGAATCTTCTATTTTCGACATCCACGATGGATTTTGATACCCTATATTGGATTCATAGGAGTAACCTGGATGACTATCAGCTAAAATAGTAGATGGTGTACTTAAACTTGCTAGTGTAATACAAGTGAGGATGCTAATTTTAATGAAATTTCTCATTTTTATTTTCTTCATTTTATCTCTCCTGACCTTTAAACAATTGCTAGATGATTTTTTCCTATATTTATTGTTTTTCATTCTTAAGATAATAAATTTTTGTATTTAAAAATAATTAAAAATAGGGGGAGTAAGTTATTTGAGACTTTAATAATTTGTTTTAATGAATTGTACCTAATAGCCAAACGGATTCTTGAAAAATCGAAGTATAGCCTCAAAAAAAACAACTGTTTATCGTATTGTATACAAACAAAACAGAAGTCCTAAAAAAGACTTCTATTTTGTGACATATAATAAATGATAAGGTGGTAAACAAATCAAGATAATGTGAATGAGTGGTAAAAATTTATTAATAGCTGTTTTAGAATCTCTTATAACAAGGCGAATTACAAAAAGTGAATCCCTACAATGCTAATAAAAATTGAAAAATTCTATTCATTAAAACTTAGACTAACTACAGTTGCAATTGATTGGGCTGCATGTTCCCAGCTTCCATCTATAACTTTACCAATCTGCTGACCAAGTGCATTTAAATCATTTGGATTAACTGGAATTCCATTATAAGCAGCAAGAATTGATAAAAGTGGAGCAGCAAATGGTGTCCAACCACCTCTATCAATATTAAATACAGGTTTATCTAGTACCTTTCCATCTTGTACTGTAAACTCATAATAAAATTGATCATCTGGACGAAAACTTAAATGATGAGAAATTTGCCCCTTAACATATTTTTTTCCTGCACCTAGATTTACTACTTCTATTTCTTTTACATTAAATTCATGTTCAAATACTTTAATTTTTTTGACTTCTGGACCATTTAAGGCAGCTTGAACGGCTGTTTCCAAATTATTTTGTGCAAAAGGTTGAATACTCATTTGTGCCTCTTTTGGTTGAATAGG
Organism: Bacillus sp. AF62; assembly: GCF_050312695.1. NCBI lineage: Bacteria > Bacillati > Bacillota > Bacilli > Caryophanales > Bacillaceae > Bacillus > Bacillus sp. AF62. Next base: position 7,094 of record NZ_JBNPJZ010000068.1, read on the forward strand.
AGCCTCTTTTTCTGCAGCAAACACCGAGGTAGTAGGTAGCACACCTGTAGCTAATGTAGCTGCAAGTGCTGTTGTCATAATGATTTTTCTTTTCATCTTCATAGTTTTCCTTCCTCTCTTAAAGTTATAATATATAATCTTTTAAAGACTGACACAGTGCAATTTTTTTCATAATGTACGCCAAAAATCAGTTTAAGAATTATGTGAAATCGTGTCAGAAAATTAAAGGTAATTATATATGTATTTAAGATGATATCCATCTACACATGTTTTTTCAATTTTTAGATAAATGTAATGGTAATGACTTCTTGAGAATTAATTTAGCACCTTGTTTATTTAGAAAAGTCCTATAAACACATTTAGTTCATAGTAAAAGTAATATATTTGATATTAAATGTCTTGCGTAATGCGATAAAATTTCACAATTTTTCATCATTATATACAGAAAAAGGTAACGAAACTTAAGCGATATTTAATACTTGTCATAGTTGTGAATTATGTGAATCTACTTATTGTAACGGCTAAGATGTTAGATCCTGTTTTTTTAAACATAACTTATCCGGATTCATGAAAAGTATTTTAATATATTAGTTTTATTCGATGTAACAATATATGGTTTTGTTATTTAAAATAAAATATGGAAGTAACATAGGGGATTTACGCATATAGTAATTTTAATGGTATAATTAACAAAATTTTCATTTAAATCAGATAAAAACATAGTGTTTTTAACTTATAATAATGTTACTACGATGAAAATATGGCTACTAATTAGTTAATTTAAAAATCAATTTTAGATAGGAAGAGGATAATGAAGACCAGAGATAGTTATAAAATTATTGTAATTGGTGCTGGGACTGCAGGACTATCTTCTACTGCACATTTATTACGAAATGTCCCCCTATTGAAAGAAAGTATAGCAATTATTGATCCATCAAAAAAACATTACTTTCAGCCACTATGGAGTTTAGTGGGGGGAGGCATTGTTTCAAAGGAAAGTACGATGCGTGATCAAGAATCGCTTATTCCAAAAGGAGCAACGTGGATCCCTAAAACTGTTGTTAAGTTATGTCCATCTGAAAATAAGATACTGTTAGATGATGGACTGTTGCTTGAGTATGAAATTCTTATTGTAGCAGCCGGAATACAAATAAATTGGGAAGGTATTAAAGGCTTAAAAGAGTCTATTGGGAATAATGGGGTTTGTAGTAATTACTCTTATAAATATGTTGATTCAACTTGGAGAGAAATTGAAAAATTTAAAGGAGGAAATGCGGTTTTTACCCACCCCAATACTCCTATTAAATGCGGTGGTGCTCCACAAAAGATTATGTATTTAGCAGAAGAGTATTTTTCTAATAGCGGTGTAAGAAACAAAAGTGAAGTAATGTTTTATACTGCGAACGCTAACATATTTCAGGTTCCACGTTATGCAAATACTTTAGAACAAGTACTAGAAAGAAAGCAAATTATAACAAATTATAATAAAAACTTAGTAGAAATTACTGCCGAAAAGAAAGAAGCAATTTTTGAAGATACGCAAACACTGAAAAGAGAAACTGTACCATACAGTATGATCCATGTTGTTCCACCAATGGGGCCACCTAATTTTATTAAAGAGAGTGAGATAAGTGATTCTCAGGGGTGGGTAGATATAAGCCCTTATACTTTACAGCATGTACAGTATAAGAATATTTTCGGACTTGGAGATTGTACCAATTTACCCACCTCTAAAACTGGAGCGGCAATTCGAAAACAAATACCTGTCTTAAAACAAAATATTATGGACGTAATTAACGGAAGAGACTTGCATGCTAAATATGATGGATATACATCCTGTCCGATTGTTACAGGATATAAAAGTCTTATACTCGCTGAATTTAACTATGAACATGAGCCCCAAGAAACGTTTCCATTTAATCAAGCGAAAGAACGGTATAGTATGTTTTTACTTAAAAGATATATGTTGCCCTATATGTATTGGAATTTAATGTTGAAAGGGACCTTATAGGAGAAGATAAAAAGTGGTTATAAAAATTGAAAAACAATTTGAAATAACTATTTGGAGGGAATAACTATGCTTTTAAAATATTTTTATGATGAAAAATTAGCACATGCTTCCTATTTAGTCGGTTGTCAGAAGGAAGGTGTAGCAATTGTAATTGATCCAGGTCGCTATATAGAACAATATATAGAGTTTGCTAAGAAAGAGGGGATGGAAGTAATTGCTGCGGCTGAGACTCATATTCATGCTGATTTTCTTTCTGGGTCTAGAGAACTTTCTAATCTTTACCATGCAAATTTATATGTATCTGATGAAGGAGATTGTGATTGGAAATATCAATATCTTAACGAAGGTCGATACAAATTGGTTAGAGAGGGCACAGAGTTTAAAGTGGGTCATATAAAATTTAATGTAATTCACACCCCAGGGCATACGCCTGAAAGTATTTCTTTTTTAGTAACTGATACAAGTCAAAATAATTATACGAATGATAAGCCGATAGGGATATTCACAGGTGATTTTATATTTGTAGGAGATATAGGAAGACCGGATTTATTAGAAACTGCAGTCGGTATTAAGGATACTGCAAAAATAGGAGCGAAACAATTATTTAATTCTATACAAAAAATAAAAATACTTCCTGATTATTTGCAAATATGGCCATCACATGGTGCGGGAAGCGCATGTGGAAAAGCATTAGGAGCAATTCCAACTTCTACATTAGGTTATGAAAAGATGTTCAATTGGGCATTTCAGTGTAATGAAGCAAGTGATTTTATATCGACTTTATTGACGGGACAGCCAGAGCCTCCAAAGTATTTTTCATTAATGAAGAATTTAAATAAGTATGGTCCGCCAATTCGTAAGAAGAGAAAAAGTACTGCTATTAATACAGTAGAAGAACTTCAAGAAATTTTGAAGAGCGTTCATCAAATAGTTGATATAAGGGATGTAGAGAGTTTTGCTGCAGGTCATATCGAGAAGTCAATTAACATACCTTATAACAATTCTTTCACAACTTGGTGTGGATGGTTATTAGATTATAAAAAAGAAACTTTAATAATTCTAGATGAGGAAAAGGTTAAAGTAGAGGCAGTTATTAGAGAATTTGAATCTATTGGGTTAGATAATATTATTGCTTTTGCACCCTTAAAAGTAATACAAAGACTTGATAGATTTGAAAGTTACAAAGAAAAAACATCGATTGAATTATATCCGCATATAAAAGGTGGAAGCGTTAAGGTTATCGATGTGCGTAGTAAAAAAGAGTGGGAGGAAGGACACCTTCATGATGCAAAACATATCACTTTAGGTAATCTATTTGAACAACTAGATTATATACCGAAAGATTTTCCAATAGTTTTGCAATGTCGAACCGGATTACGTTCAGCTATAGCAGCTAGTATTTTACAAAGAGCTGGTATAAAGGAAGTAGTGAATTTAAAGGGAGGATTTCTTGCATGGAAAGAAGAAGGGCTTCCTTATACAACATGCAATCTCGATGTGTAGGAAAATATTATATGCTAGGTAAGAATAATTAAAAGAAGTTATAGATGACGTGTTAGAAAAGGGAATCATAATTGTCGCAGATTCAGGAAATACATTAGGATTATTAATTGATTATCCAGTTAAATATGAAAATGTAATATTTGTTTTAGCATTAAATAATTTAACATTGGATCCATCTTTTATGGAATGGCAGTGTTGGAAGTACTTAGAACCTGTTTAAAATCTTTTTAATAAAATCGCTACACCTGCCAATAAGCAACTCTGTCTGCTATTTTCAAG
>NZ_JBNPJZ010000157.1:0-10844 GCF_050312695.1 Bacillus sp. AF62
CCAATGGTTAAACTGTCTACGTAGGCAAATAAAATTTGTAAAATGGATTGATTTTGATCAAAATTGGTTATCATACTCGTAAATTCGTCCTTTCTGGAGATAGTTTGAGTTACTATCATTTTTCCAGGAAAACGGATTTCTTTATGCATTCATTTTTGGATATTTATGAGTTTTGCAACATCCTCAATTAAACTAAATAAAACAGAAAATTCAATCTATTATATATTGAGAAAATATTTATCTTCCGAAATAAGGTGGTTATTATGAATAAAGGCGATGCCATTTTAAGATTGCTATCAGAAATTAAGTTGGAACTTAAGGAAGTAAAAGAACAGGTGGAACAAATACAAACAAAGTTAGATACATTCGAACCACAAAATCAAGTGAAGAACAAAGTAAAGCATAAGAAACAAAAAACAAACATAAACACTGATAAAAAAGATAAGCGAGATTGGAACTATCCAGCCAAAATGAAATAATAAATTGAAAAGTTGATCCTTTTTTATATCGTTTGATTTAAAGGAGAATGGGTTCGATTTTGTGCTAAATGAGCAGATCGCTGCGGATAATCTATGATGCCCTGTTGAGACCATTAATGGCATCCTTAGCTGATACGATACAATTGTATCGTTCACTAAGTAAACATCCCACTATTTTAATGGGTAAAATACTGGATAATGGGCAATTAGAAGTGTTGTTAAGCGAAGGATTAGGACAATGTATAGATGTGTATACAAATAATCAAATCATTTTTGAAGTTAGAAAAAAAACCATTTATTGAAAATCTTTCTTGTATAGGAATTTACTGATACAAAGACCATGGAACATACGAAAAGCTCCCTGACTTGTTATACAAATCAGGGAGCAAAAGGTAGTACAGTATATCGGTTACGCTAATTATAACATAACGGGATTCATTTGGTCTATTTTTTCTGAATACTCAATTTATTTCCTGGTGTTAGTTCTTCAAGTTCAGGTGGCCCCGAAGAATCATCTAACCGTTTGAAAAAGTGTATCGTACACTTTAATTCTCTAAAATATGGCGTATTTCTGACATATCTATATTCGTAAATTTCGCAATATCTTCGATATCCATGCCATTTTTATGCATGCCCTGAATTAGTTGGATTTTCCCTTCTTGAATGCCAACTTCTTTTCCTTTTTCCATTCCTTTTGCTATACCAACCTCACGAGCATAGGCTAATTTTGCTTGCTCGTCAAATAACACTTTTTCCCGTGCTTCATATGCAAGACGGAACGAACTACTCTGACTCATATTTCCCCATTTGTGGATTGCCTTTTGTAACATTGGATCTTGTTTCATGGCGATATCCTCCAACGTGTGGGGCAAATGTTCATCTTCATGCGCTGGCAGTAAAAGTAACCAACGAGCAAATTCATTTTCCCACGGATTAATTTTTTCTTCTCTCCATTGTCTTAATAGCTTGGGAATCTCAATGAAATGTATTTCTAGGTCCTCAAGTAACACTTCCTTATGTTGTTGACTCCAAAATTGCCCGACGGTATGCATATCATTATAATAAGGAAAGAGCTGAAAGTCTAAGAACCTGTTTAAAATCTTTTTAATAAAATCGCTACACCTGCCAATAAGCAACTCTGTCTGCTATTTTCAAGTGTTCGTTCACAGTTCTTCCACAGTCTGCGGTAATTTTCCAACCAAGCAAAAGTTCGTTCCCCAATTCAGCGTTTCGGTAACACGACAAACTTGTGAAGTTCAGATCGTTTGATGATTTCAACCGAACAATTAATCGTTTCTTTGATGGATTGTGCAAAGGATGGCCCCGTATATCCGCCATCACAAAGTATATTTGTCACTTTTCCCAGTGTTTTCTTATGTCTTTCACACATTTGGATCGCACCTTCTCAATCAGTTAGTGTGGGTCTTCAATTTTTAAGGATACAATCGGTGTAGATAATGACTCATGCAAGATCACATTTAAGAAATCAGTAATTCCTCTTGTCCTTGTACACCAAATAATTGCTTAAAAGCAAAATCGACGCGTAAATTCACTAAAGGTTGATTCATAAAGTGAGTTACCTTTCGTATTTCATATTCTATCTTTTTTGTTCCGCCCCTTTTTCGAGGGAATGGGAAAAGAATCTCTATATCTATAGTAGCGGAGAAAGGAGAGAAGAATCAACCCTTGTTACTCATGTTGTTGTATTTTGTTTTTATAAATATTGTGGTGCGTGAAATTTTATGTATTTACTTGTATATTCAACGATCCTCTCTGATTTATATCCCTTTCTATCTGAAATATTTACTCCCTATCTTTTCATCCTCTTATCTCCTCACATGTGCGCTCTTTGACTTTCAAGACTAAAATGTATTATGAAGCTTCTTATCTTTCGTTAGGGAGAAATCTGGGCGTTCGTTTTTTATCACTCTCGACTAATAAATTGGATATAATAATTAATTTAGGGAATCTTTAATTGGGTAAATAAGTGTCAAATGAGACGAACAGTAATACACCGTTCGGTGTTTCAACTCTTCACATGTGTATAATCTTTGTTTCTCAAATGACCTGGTCAAAAAAACTGGAACATGGAATAGATTACGCAATTGATTTTGAATACTGATACAGGGTAATTCCATTTAATGATGAGTGCGGACAAATGGAATGATATATAAATAAATTCAGCTACTAACTGCGGTACTGGAGCGAGAGAAATCTGTTTTTCATTATACAAGGTTCTGATGCAAAAAAGCGAAATGATTTCAAACTTGGTCATACTGGTACTACAACTAAAAAAAGTGCGTAATCAGTATAGAAAAAGAAACTATGTTTAAGTGAAAACATTATCAACCAGATATAATTTTATTAACGATACGTTGGTACCTGCGGTACAATTTTAGTTTTCACGATTTGGTGGAAATGATGAAAGAGCGTGGATTATCCTTAGCCTATAAAACGATTATGCGAGGGGGGGCATCAGCATGGACAGACTAAAAGAAGCATATCCAAAAACATTTAACGAATTTCCCGAAAGAATTCTCCTTCCTCAAGCGTGTGAAGGGCGTAGCCCAACGGTAGGTGGGAGATGAATTTCGGTTTGGCATAGCCAAACACTTTTGATAAACTAGCTATATGAAGCTCTTTGATAACTTGATATATGAGGTTGCAGGAAGAAAATAGAGTGCGAAAACCAAGCCATTCGGTTCCTGCGTAAAATATCAACCGTACCAAGAGAGCGTCCAAGTGTTGGACATCTAGGGGTGGAACACCCCGAAGTAACGCTCAAGGAGACGAAAGGTTGCTTTCGTCGTGGAACTGAGAAGCTCCCACTTCAAGCTTTGCTAAGTGGCGAGTAGTTCACAATATCGCATTTATGTTTCTCCTTACTCTTTTTTAGAGTGTAGTCTTATTTAGAAAACGTTGCAACAGAACCATCTTTCGTATACAGTTCGTATAACCGTTCTACATATTCTTTAAGATCTTGCCAATCTTTCTTTGCAACAGCAAGGTCAGATTGCATCATTTCAAACATTTCAGGATCTATCGTATCTATAGCGTTCAATACAGCTTCATATTTCACTTGAATCAAACTCCATTGTATTGATATTTGTTGAAAAGCATTTACCACGGTTTTAATTGTCTCAGTCATATCCAATGTTTTCTTTTGAACATCTGTTATAATCGCTATTTCTCGCTGTATACCATATATACTGCCCATTAATTTGTCAATTTTATCTTGTGCAGCCATAATCTTTAGCCTTGCTTTTACAATCATGGGTCCGCCTACAATAGCCCCCACAATTGTTAAACAAAGAACTTCTCCCTGTTGAAGTTGAGCTCGTTCCTTTTTAATTTCATCATTTAAATCCGTGATTTGTTGTTGTAGTCTTGGAATATCTATTCCCATTGTAGCCAAAGTGGGCCTCAGGGCAACAAAGTCCGTGTTAAAATGTTGTTGGTCTGTATTTAACTTATCTTGAAAATCATGTATTCGTACCAACATTGTATCGGCTTCTTGTTTGTTACGTGTCACCTGTTCATATAATTTTTTGATTTGTGTTTTTGTGTTATCCCTATCTTTTTTTTCAATGAAATCTGCTAAAGACTGAGCAGTCTCTTGAAATGTAAGATTAAATTGGATAATCGTTTGATTCGTTTCTAACATGCTGTTTTTTATATCTTGTTGCCATTCTATTGCATGTTGTTTTGCTTGATTATGGTGTTGTAAGATCCTCATTTTTAAGTCTTTTTCTATTAGATTGGCAGTACTAAAATCGGCTGTAGATTGCTGTTGTATGTTTTCAGCATACGAATCCATAATAAAGATACCAGACATATTTTTGTTTACAAATCCTTCTAAACACATTGGACCTAAAGATGGTATTTTTTTATCCTTTGTTACCGAAGAAGCATGTTTCTGTGTTGTGATTGCGTAACAGTGAGGGATGCATACAGAAGATACCATACATCCTATGAGAAATAGTCCTACTATTTTGTTTGTAAATCGGCGCGTATTCATGTTTTCACCTCTATAAAATGTAGTTATTTACAGTATGCATCCCCTCTATATAGACAAAAACTTCAAACGACAGCGTATCGAGATGTCTTATTAGTTTATCACTAGGATAGTGAAGCATTTTTAAATTGCTCTAAATTGGATGGCTTTCATCAAAACCTCTTAACATTCTTGTGTTTCAGCATTTATTTTCATTTGTGTAAAATCGCTTTAATTGTTCTGCATATTTAATAAGGTCTTGCCATTCTTTTTGAGCAATCGTAAGATCAGAGTGTATCCATTCCAGCTTTTCAGGATCAATAGTATCTATGGCATTCAAAACCGCTTCATATTTAACTTGAATGATACTCCATTGTGTGGACAGTTGCTGCAGAGCCTGTATCGCCATAATAATTGCTTCTATTATGTCTGTCATATTATTTTGAGTGTCTGTCAAAATAGCAACATTGGATTGTATGCCAGAAAGACTTGATTTTAAATTTTGAATGTTTGCCTCTGCTGCTGCAATCTTTTTCCTTGTCTCCGCAAGATTGTCTTTATTCGCATGGCCAGAGGATATTAAATCCCAAAGAATATCTTTATTTTTTTTGATGATCTCACGATTCGCATTTATTTGGTCTTGTAAATCTGAGCTCCATCCCGTTTCATTATTTATAATTGGCCTGAGCATATTCGCATCTTTTTTTAAATGAATTACATCTGCTTCTATGTTAGATTGAAATTCTTGGAGTATACGAATTAATTGATCTGATTTCTTTTTATTTTTTGAAATTGTAAGGAATAAATCTTGTATATGAGATTGTAGCTTCTCTGTTTGGTTTTGCTGGATAGCCATGGATAGCTGTTCGTACTGTGATTGGAATCGTTCATTAAATTGGATAATACTTTGATTGGTTTCTAAAATATTTTTTTCTACTTTTCCCCAATTAGATGCGTTTTCTTTTGCCGTTTTTTGATGCTGTACCATGTCCGAACGCAACGCATCCTGTATCATTGGAATACATTCTACATGTATTTCTGGTTGTTCTTGTATGTTATCAACATATGATTTCATAACAAGCATACTGGAACCAGTTTGAGCAAGAGCCTGTTTAAACTCTGCAGGACGTAAAGAATACATATCTTGTTGCTTTTTCTGTGAGATAGCAACTTGGTTACTTTGTGCCGCTGCCGAAGATATAGGGATTACATAACTTGTTAGAACCCCAACCGTTAGTATGAGGAGCTTTTTTTTACAATATAGTATGTTCATATTTTCACCGACCTGTATCATCTATTTTTTTATAAAAATAAAAACCATCTGCCATAACAAGGATGGTTCCTATTTTCTATTTGTCGGGTTCAAATATACCCAATCATTTTGAATCCCTAACAATTTTGATTATCTGTTCTATAAGTCCTCTTTATCCTATCTACATGTGTGGATACCTAAATCGTAACAAATTGTTTTCCCTACTTATTCTTTTGTTTCTGTGATAGTCAGCCCTGATAGTTGTTCTTGGATTTTGCCTGCCCATTCTCTTAAATCCTGCCAGCTCTTTGTCGTAACCTCTAAATCGGATTTTATTAATTTTAATTCCTCTGGGCTCATTGTATCTATGTTATCTAGTAACGTTTCATACTTTTCATATGTGGTTCCCCACTGAGTAGATATATGTCCTAAAGCTTCACGTGCGTCTTTCACCGCTGTATGCAGATTGTTTATAGAAGATTGTGCGCCTTTTAAAGTTCCAAGTGCTGTGTTAGCTGTGCTTAACTGCTCAGAAGCCCTTTTAAGTCCTTCTTTTGCAGTGTTCATTGACTCATAGTTTGTATATGCTGTATAACTAGAACCTATAAAAGCTGCGAATGCTGCTGTACCTAAAATAACAGGAACTAAAGTTCCCCCAGAGCAGACGGCTAGTACAATCGCTACTCCACCTGCTCCAACAGCAAGCCCCGCTCCTACTCCGCTACCAATTAAATATTTAATACTTTGATCAATTGTTGCATTATACGTGTCAATTTGTGTTCCAAGCGACGCAATAAGAGAATCTTTTCCAACTAAAATTGCGATCAATCGTTTCCCATCCGCATCAAAAGCTCGAATGTCCTGTCCTAATGTATCGCTAAACATATCTAATTGTTTGATTACACCACCGACATCATCTTGTTGTTTTTTTGCATTTTTCATGAGTCTACTTTTAATCAGACTTTTTATTTTTTCTTTATCGTTTTCATCAATAGCCGCTTCTAAATCATTACTATATGTCTGAAATTGAGTATCGTAACTAATAATACCTTGATTTACTTTAAGCAGCTGTTTCTTTAAATTTTCATTCCAAAATTTCGCATTTTCTCGAGCTTTTTGCTGATGGGCCGGTAGTTGTGTCTTTAACGCTTCATCCCTGCTATCTAGCTCGACCTGATCTAAATTAATATCAGCTTCCGCGTTGATTTTTTGTGTATAGATTTGCATAGTAACATAATAACTGTTCATATCTGTCAGATTTGTTTTAAAATTTGCTGTATCTTCTTTATTTAGGTTCGATGGTCCTTGTTTGTGATTTACACTAATCGCTTGTTCTTGCGCGAATGCTTGAATAGGTGGTATTAAGTTGACAGACGTCATGGCTAATAAAGACGCCATTGCTACGACTTTATATGGAAACTTTCGCATCTTACTCTCTCCTTATTGATTCGTTATTGTTTGATTGTTCGTATTTAGTTGTTATCCGTTTACTACATTGTCAAAACTTTTGATTTGCTCATCTAATTGTTTACAAAATGCTTTTAATGTTTTCAAATCCAAAGATGTCGGTGTTTCAGGTAAATCTTTAATTGCTTGTTCGATTAGAGCCCAATCTTTTTGATGTTTTTTCAGCAGATCCATTTCTGTGTCCACTTGTTCCACAAACATATTTACTTTACTTTCAATCAAAAGAAGTTGTAACGCTTGAATGTCAGCTGTTTGTAAATCTCGAGTTGCTGTATATAGTTGATTGTTTTTTTCTGCTAGGCTTACAATGGCATCTTTCTGTTTTTGAAGGATCGCACTACCTATGGCTTCAGCTTCTATGATTTTTTGAATTTGTGCTATATCAACCTTATCCATAAAATCATATTTTTTAAGAGAATCCGTTGTAAGTGATTTTCCCTCTGGAGTATTAGCAAAATTCTCTTCTACTTTCTTTATAATTTTTTCAATGTCTACTTCTGCATTTCCATCTTTTTTAGCTTTTTCTATAGCTGCTTTTTTAGCTTCCTCTAATTTTTTAGCAGCTGCTACATTATATTCTAAGGCGGCTTGAGTTTCCCCCTTAGCTAGGGGGTACAACAATTTCCATACTGCACTGCCTATAGCCGTACCAGAGTTTACTAGTATCCCAGGCACAGAACTAATGACATCTAAATCTTTTTGCATACTAGCTTGAATTGTTCCAAGTTCTTTTTCCAATTCTGCAATTCGACCAGACCCTCCATTTAAAAATTTAGCAGCTTCTTGAATACGTGTTGTCAAATTATTTTTATGTTTACCTAGAGAGGCTTTAAGTTCCTCTAATTCATTGAGAATTTGTTGAATATGTATTTGTTGATTTTTCATTTTATCGCCTAACCTTATTGGAATTCCCTCTAGATTTTTGCGCTCTACATATGTATCAAATGTTCTAACGAAATTACGATTAATTTCATTTATACGTAGTAAACGTTTATTAAAAATTTCTTCGCGCCATTCCTTCATATCTCCTTGAACCAATTGCTGTACATCTTGTAAAGCTGGAACCTGTGGAAGGTTAAATGCAGGCTGATTTTCGATAATACATGCATAAGCTTGTAATAATGCGGCTTGTTCTCCTAATTTTCGGAAAGAACTGGAGAACTCACCAAGATCCACACTTTTTATATTTTGTACTTGCTGTGAGTGAACCATGGATGCAGCAAATGCATTCGCTGTCCCTAAACTATTTGTCATAACGGTTGCTACTAACAAGCTTGTATATAATTGTTTTTTCATTTTTTGAACTCCTATTTCTGCTTATTTTTATACATACACACAAATCATTACTAAAAAGATTTGTGTGTATGTATAAAAATAATACGTAACTACTCAGAAACTTTATGGTAGGATTACCTCAAACTGCTATTATTAAAGCTTTTTTTACTGTTTTCCCTTTTTCGTTCCTTTCAATTTATTTATATGTTATTTGGATAATTAGATTAATAAAACGAAAAACCCAAAATAGATTGGGCAGTATACAATTAGTTAAGAAAGATTCTTCCCTTCATCAAAATAAATAATGATACTTAAAAGACAAAGGACCGGAACATTTTCTGTTGCATAACATGATATAAGATATAAGTATTCTGGTTTCACAACCTCTTCAGTATAGTTAAAATACGATTGATAGTTTACAACATAACCAATGGGAATAATCCCTAGATTAAGAAAGACTAAGGATTATTGAGTAGATTAGATACATTTAAAGAGATACGCACACAGAATGATTGAATTTTAATTACTACTGTAACATTGTAGATATATATAAACACGAATAAAATTGTCCGAAAAACGGACAATTTTTGATGCTGATACTAGTCTACATGATAAGAGTATGGACAAAGCACAAAAAAGTTTTCAAGTTTCTTATTTTTTGTAGAAAAATCTGTAATTATGTATTAGATATCAAAAAAATCAGAAAGCCCGTTCGGTTGAGAAAAAAATGAAGGCGTTTACAATTTTATTCTAATCTGTTTCAATAAAAGTAGAAAGACTTTAAAGAAGAGTGATGAATAAAGAAGTACTGCTATCATTTATTATACCCATGCATGCATTCATACATTGATACAATTTTATTATTACAATCATTTTTCAATTTACTAAAGGAGGCGTTTTTTTTGAAGAAAAATTATGTGGTAGGTCTTAGTATAAGTATGATTCTTTTTTCGTTAGCAAACACCATTCAGGCAGATTCGATTAGTAATTCTAATACAGAAAGAGCAACTATACACTTAAATTCTATGAACAATTTAGAAGTTCGTCCAATGTTTACACAACCAATCAATAGTAAGACAGCTTTGCAAGATAACGATATTCCGGGTAAAGAAGTTCAGTCACATAAGATAATAGAAGGGTATTTAAATCATTCTACCTATTCAGACCATGTATATCGAGTCCATATAAAAGCTGACGAATCAGTAATGTTTACATTTCATGGTAGCAAACCTGGTAATTTCCAGTTGCATTTGTATGATAGGAATACTCCTACCATTCATCATGAAAAATACCGCATCCATAGTCATGACACGCCAAGTTCCTATAAAACTTTTACATTTCGAGCTAAACATACAGGATATTACTATCTAAACGTTCATGCATCGGAAGGAGAAGGCAATTATAAGCTAATGGTTCATAGACCAAAACCCACACCAGATATACCTTAATAGAGATAAAAATGAATTTGTTACATACGGGGAGGCATAGGAATGTCAATTGCAATTGCAGTCTTAACATTTATTGGGGGCGCTGCGCCATTAATAGTACAATTGTTAAAAGCATTTATGTAGGTTAAGAGATATCTTATCTTGTAAAAGTAATAAGATACTTTGCTAGTATGTATTGTATTTGCCCCTTTGGGGCTTTTTTATATGGAAATCCACACTAGTACACGTGAAATGAAACAAGAAAATATAGGAGAGAGTTATCTTACATGAATTCGATATTGTATGAGGACACGGAAACATGCATGCGGCATTCTTTTTTCTAAATAAGATGAGTAGTCATCATTTTTGAAAATATACGAGTTATGATGTACCGCTACATACTTAACTTTATTAACTATTTTATTTATTTAATTAACAATATTATTATACTGTACTAAACGTAACAAAATTTAATTTTAATTACTAGGCTTGTTTAGTGTTTATTTTTAATATACATTTATTGAGGTTTTAAATTTATAACTTAATGTACTAGGAGGACTTTATGAAATTATTATTCAAAAACTATGTAACAGGATTTGTTGTCAGTGCCATGAGTGTAACAACATTAACTCCATCTATTTATGCGGAAGGAAATATTTCTCAAAACAATACAATAGATAGCATGAAACAAAAACAAGAATGTACCAATAACTTACCAATTGAAAAAATTGGTGGCAATACTACCAGTAACTCCTTACAAATTATCGTACCAACTTCAAATCACGGTGTTAACACCAACAATGTTAGTTTTGTTTATCAAGATGAATCAAAACTAGCGGATTTAGCCATACAAATAACGAAAGAAGGCGTCAGATCTTTCATTCACATAAAAAATAATGTAGCGCCAAAAGAGTATGAATTTACAGTCCATATGCCAAATGGCTGGAAGT
>NZ_JBNPJZ010000158.1:0-10191 GCF_050312695.1 Bacillus sp. AF62
AGCAGGAACAGTAAGACAAGGAGCAAGTGAAGGAAGTCAAACAGCAGGAACAGTAAGACAAGGAGCAAGTGAAGGAAATCCAACAGCAGGAACAGTAAGACAAGGAGCAAGTGAAGGAAATCCAACAGCAGGAACAGTAAGACAAGGAGCAAATGAAGGAAATCCAACAGCAGGAACAGTAAGACAAGGAGCAAATGAAGGAGGTCAAACACCAGGAACAGTAAGACAAGGAGCAAATGAAGGAGGTCAAACAGCAGGAACAGTAAGACAAGGAGCAAATGAAGGAAATGAAGGAAATCCAACAGCAGGAACAGTAAGACAAGGAGCGAATGAAGGAGGTCAAACACCAGGAACAGTAAGACAAGGAACAAGTGAAGGAAGTCAAACACCAGGAACAGTAAGACAGGGAACAAGTGAAGGAAGTCAAACACCAGGAACAGTAAGACAGGGAGCGAGTGAAGGAGGTCAAACACCAGGAACAGTAAGGCAAGGAACAAGTGAAGGAAGTCAAACATCAAGCCCGGCACCAATGGAAACACCAAGATCAGTACCAAGTGGAGGAAGCCCGGCGCCAGTGGAAACACCAAAATCAGTACCAAGTGGAGGAAGCCCGGCGCCAGTGGAAACACCAAGATCAGTACCAAGCGGAAGTAGCTCGGCACCAGTGGAAACACCAAGATCAGTACCAAGTGGAGGAAGTCCGGTACCAGTAGAAACACCAAGATCAGTACCAAGTGGAGGAAGCCCGGCGCCAGTGGAAACACCAAAATCAGTACCAAGCGGAAGTAGCCCGGCACCAGTGGAAACACCAAGATCAGTACCAAGTGGAGGAAGTCCGGTACCAGTAGAAACACCAAGATCAGTACCAAGCGGAAGTAGCTCGGCACCAGTAGAAACACCAAGATTAGTACCAAGTGGAGGAAGCCCGGCGCCAGTAGAAACACCAAAATCAGTACCAAGTGGAGGAAGCCCGGCACCAGCCGATATTGTAACGGTGACACATAGTAGTCCAATTATTCCTTATGAAAGTGATAAAGAAGTGGCAGCAAGTAGCAGTAAGGAAACACGGACATTGGGACAATATACAACGGATAAAGTTAAACATACGACATCATCAGTGAAACAAAAAGTAAGAGGTGTACAAGAACGAATTAATACTTCTGAAACGGTACAAAATACAAAGCGTTTTTATCAAATGGGTCAAAATACGGGTAAAAGTTGGAGAGATATTGTAAACAAAAATAAAAAGAATACGGATAAAAAATAAGCGTAATCGTACGCTTATTTTTTATTGTCGAAAAGGAGGGAATCCCGATGAGAAGCTATCGAATTCCGAAGGAAATCAGTACAGAATTACGGATTAATAAAGTGCTTTATTTAATAGATTTCTTTTTATTAATTGGTTTATTAGTTGTAACGATGATTCTTAGGAACTTCGTACATGAGTCCTTTCAGTTACCATTTATTCTTTTCATGGTAGCTATTGCAATTATCATGATTTGGCGACCAAGTACGAATCCTCAAAAACGAATGTATGAAGTATTGATTATTACTTTGCTAAGAAGGAAAGGTGCATATTGCGCCATTGATAACGATCAATAAGGGAGGGATCACATATGGCGTTATTCAGCGAAAAAGATGTAGAAAAAGAAGAGCCAAAACAACTAGAAAGACCTAAGAAAAATGCATTTCGATTTAACGAAAAAAACGTAAAAGAATCAATGTCTGAACCAAAAGAAATTGTGAAGGTGGTACCCAACAAAAAGAAAGAAGAAAAACCAAAGGTAGAACCAAAAGTAAAAAAACAGAAGAAAGAAAAGCCAAAGAAAGACCTTTCGAAAAAGAAAAATTCAAAACTGTTAGGTTTTTTATCTAGAAAAAAGAAAGAAGCTCCACCAAAGGTAAAGAAAAGTATTGCGGAAATTATGCAAATTGTAGACATGACAGAGGATGGCATATTTGAACTGAAAAATGAGGAGTTTTTAGAAATTCTTCAAGTGGAAGGTGACGATATGTTCTCTAAGAATAGCGACGAGCAAGCATTTGTTATTTTCTCACATGCTTATTTTTATCAAGCCTACAAACAGTCCATTAAACTCGTTTTTTTAAACTTCCCATGTCAAACAACCGAACAGCAACGTTATATAGAGAAGAAAATTAAAGAATGTACCAGTCCTTTGTATGAACGAATTTTAAATCAAAAGTTAAAAGAACTGCAGTTTTTAGAATGGGGCAGAACCAATCGGGAAGCCTTCTTATTTATTTACGGAGAAACGGAATTAATCGTAAAAGAACGTGTAGATGCAGCAAAACGATATATCAAGCGCTCTACTGAACTATTAGAGGTGGATGAAGAGAAAAAGTTAGAGCTTATGTTTAAATTGTTCAATCAAAATGCAAAATTAGGAACGAAAAATATATGGTAGTAAGGGGGCAACAATATGTTTGCGTTCAAGAGTAAAAAATCTAAAAAAGAAAAACAAGAGGAACTAAAAAAGAAGAAAGGTTACAACCCCTTTTTAGTGGCTAGAGTTCAGCCACAAGGGGGAATTAGTTTTAAAGAAAGTTATTTTCAAACAGGTGATGGATTAGGTACTTGCATTCATGTCTATGATTATCCAACAGAGGTAAATGATTTTTGGTTAGAGCAAATTATGAATATGCCGAATGTGATCACAACATTAGATGTCATGAGTGATAATCGAAATGAAGTTGTTGAATCGATTAATAAATCCATGAGTGAACAAAGTGTTCGGCATGATACAGCGAAGGATAATATAGATCGGATTGATGCGAAAAATGAATTTTTAGAGCTGGAAGCTCTCTATACGGATTTGAAACAAGGTGAGGTCATGAAACGTATTCACATTCGTATTTATGTTTCCGCTAGAACAATAGATGAGCTAGAAAAACAAGTAAAAGAAATCCTGGAAACATTAGAATCTTATAACTTTCGAGGAGCTGTCTTTTTAAATGAACAAGAGTATGAATGGGATGCACTCGTAACGAGCTTTGATACACAAAAAAATTATGTGAACCGAAGAAAAGGGAAAGAAATTCCGGCAGTCAGTTTGGCTGGTGGGTGTCCGTTTCATTATTCCTATTTGCACGATCCATACGGTACGTATTATGGAACAACGAAAACAAAAGGAAATGTTATTTTTGATATCTTCCATAAAGACAATCAAAGAAAGAGTTATAACGGTGTAATGATTGGGAAGTCTGGTGCGGGGAAATCAACATTGTTAAAAAAGAAAAGTGTGGATTATGCAAGTAAGGGTCATTTTGTTCGGATATTTGATGTTGTAGAAGAGTTTACAGATACAGTGAAAGAACTGGGAGGAAAGACCATCTCATTAGACGGTTCTCAAGGTCAAATTAACCCACTTCAAGTGTACAAAACAGCAGAGCTTGAAGAAGTTAGTTTCACTCAACATCTATCTAAATTGACAATTTTTTATCGATTCATTGCGCCAGAAGCAAAAGATGATGAAATTAAAGAATATGAAAATTTGCTTCGTAAATTATATATTCGTATGGGATTATGGAATGACGAAAAAGGAGCGAAAAATGAAATTACAACAAGAAAATCAAAAGAATATCCGATTTTCTCTGACTTTTTAATGTTTGTTCGTAAAGAATTATATCAAGATGTAGAAGCTAGAAAGCATCATGATAATTTAGGAGACAGTAGAATTCATCGTTTAGAATTAATTGAATTAAATCTTACAAATTTAGTAGAAGCATATGCAGAATTATTTGATGGTCATACTACAATTGAAGATTTCAAGAAAGAACAAGTTGTATCCTTTTCCTTACGGAATATATCCAGCTTTAAACCAGAAGTATTCCAGGCACAGATCTTTAATGTGTTAAATCTCCTTTGGGATGAAATGATTTCAAATGGTGCGCCTCAATTAAAAGCCTTTAACAAAAAGCAACTTGCTTTTGAAGATGTAACTCGTTATTTCATTATTATTGACGAGGCGCATCATATCATCAACACGAAAAAAGAAAGCGCACATGCTCTACAATTTTTAACGAAACTTAGCCGAGAAGATCGAAAATATTTTGCAGGGCTTTTATATGCAAGTCACACGATTCGTGATTTTGTACCGGAAGGATCTTCACAAGAAATGATTGATGAAATTAAAAAACTATTTGAACTTACACAGTACAAATTTATCATGCAGCAAGATAATAACAGTTTAGATATGTTACGAAAAGTATTTGCAGGACAGTTAAGTGAAAGTGAGATTGCAGCGATTCCACATTTGCCAACAGGGGATGTCATCTTAAGTATTGGGGCTGTAAAAAACATTCATTTTCATGTAGAAGTAACGGACGAAGAATTGATGTTATTCGGGGGAGGTGCTTAATACTATGCATCTAGTTTTAAAAATTATACCAAAGAAATGGCTCATCACTTTAGCACTACTTGTGATGGGTCTTTTTTCTTTTCTTTTACTTGGAGTAGTAAGCATTTTTATTGCGGCAATGGGGAGTGATAGTGGAACAGACACGGGTGATATTACGTATACAGGTGAAGGGCAAGCCATGAATGTTTCGCCCGAAGTTTTAAAATGGGAACCTACGATTCGGAAGCATGCGAAAGCTTTTGGCGTGGAACCGTTTGTCGCTTTAATGCTTGCACAAATGATGCAGGAAAGCGGAGGACGTGGTAGTGATCCGATGCAGAGTTCCGAAGGCGCTTTTAATACGAAATATTGTAAATCACCAAACTGTATTACAGATCCAGACTACAGTATTTGGGCTGGTGTACAGGAGTTTAAACATGCGATAGAAAGAGCCGGAGTAACGAGTCCTGGGGACATGGATCATATTAAAACAGCCCTTCAAGCTTACAATTTCGGGACAGGATTTTTTGATTTTGTTGGCGCAAATGGTGGCAAGTATACGAAAGAATTAGCAATTAAATTTTCACAACAACAATATCAAAAAGTGAAACATACAGGAATGTACCATTGCCTTAGACCAGAAGCCGTACCATATCAAGCGTGTTATGGCGATATTTTGTACGTTGACGCAGTTTTAAAATATTATCAGCCGGGTTCTGTCGTTTCTGGTGGAGGAGGAAATCCAGGAAGTGGAGGCAGTAGCGGTTCAAAAGTTGCCGATGTAGGTCGCCAATGGATAGGACGTTCTACCTATGTATTTGGTGGAGGGCGTAACACAAATGACATTGCAAGAGGGATTTTTGATTGTTCAAGTTTTGTACGCTGGGCATTCGAACAAGTAGGGATGTATACCAGTCCGATAGGAGCCGTAAGTACGGAAACATTAAACAAAATTGGTACAAAAGTATCAGCAAATGATATGAAACCGGGTGATGTTATTTTCTTTGATACCTACAAACATGACGGACACGTTGGCATTGTAATTGATAAAAATACTTTCATTGGATGCCAAACGAATAAAGGTGTTTCTATTGAAGATTTAAATAATCCGTATTGGAAAAAAGTCTTTTCTGGTCATGTAAGAAGGTTCTAAAAACCGAAAGAATAGGAGACTAAAAGAATGAAAGATAAACGAAAATCTTTGTTTATTGTGTTTGTCATTTTAGTTGTAGGTGTGACAGCTTTTAATATCTATTTGAGTAAAAAGTCAATGAGTGATGGTAAAGAAAAACAGCTAAAACTTTCAAATGAATTACTAACAAAACAAAATGAAGACTTAAAAAAACGACTGGATAAGGTACTTCCTTCCGCACAAGAACAACAGAGAAGGGCGTATTTATCGACAGCCGAAACGTTTATTCAATTATCATTTCATCGAGAAAAAGAAGGCTACAGTGAGCGAAAAGAAAAAGCAAAATCCATTATGAGTGAAGAACTATTACAACAATTTTATCCAACTGATAAATACGAATTAGGAGATACGTATAAAACGAAACCAATAGAAATGAAGTTTTATTTACAAGAAAATGAACCCGATAAAGAGGAGGTAAATGTGTTAGCTGAATTTATAAATGTCACGACAGATGCAACGCAAAACCGAGAAGAAAAAGTAAACAATGTGTTACGAATCATCATGAAAAAAGAAAATGAAATATGGCGAGTTACAAGTGTGGAAGAGTTAAATATGAAAGTTTTATAACGGAAAAGGTGGGGTGAGAGTGTGATAGGAGCGATTGGTAAGAAGAGTGAAAGAATCAATCTAAGAAAAAATAAGTCGTGGATCTACTTAACAATTATCAGCTTTCTATTTTTTGGTTTTTTCGCTTTCTTGACATCAAAAATTTACATGCCAAACGATGAAAAACTATTCCATACAGAGACAAATAAAGTAATTAAGTTGTCGGGTATGGGGAAATTGATTGTAGAGAAAAGGGAATACAATCCACACAAAAACTTTATACAAATTTACTTTCGATTAGAAGGATATGAGGAAACAGGATATACATTTAAAGCACAGCAAAAAGCAAATCCAGGTGTTCAATTACCTGTCAAAGTATTGTACGAGGAGAACGGAAATTACGTTGTAGAAGTAAAAGACTTATCTCCGAATTGGGGAGCGTTAGCTTTCGATATTTACAATAAAAATGGTGAGAAAGAACAAATGGATATTCGTAAATTTACACAAGATGTTAACGAATCTGAAGAAGAAAATGCAGCAACAAAAAGTCCGAATAAATTAGTTCAGACAATTTTTACCGATCAAAGAAAAACAAAAGCGAATGACGAACTGATAGCTGAAGATAAAAAAACATATGAGCTAGATTTTATAGAAAGAGACAAAAAGGATATCGAAACAAAGATAAAAAATTATGGGAAAGCAATCAAACTGGAAGAAGAAAATGCAAAAACAGTTTATGAAAAAGTAAAGGAATTACAAGATGAAATGAAGTACCAAACTGAAGCAGAAAAAACGGAAACACAATCAAAAATAGCATCCTTAGAATCAAAAATAAAATCATCAGAAAAGAACGTTGAATTGTTTAAAGGAGAACAAAAAATTGCACGAGATAAAATCAAAAAGTTAGAGCAAAAGGCACAAGAAATTAATAAAAAGTGAAAAAAGTCATGTCGTCAGTGAGTACTCACCAGTGAAATTTGAGTACTCATTGAGTGCTCATCTGTTGGTTTTTGTATCGTCAGTGAGTACTCATCAGTTTAATTTGTGTCATCAGTGAGTACTCACCTTGCAGGTTTTCTTGTTCCCATCGTTTTGCTAGGCTCCGCCTAGCTTCACACCTTAGGTGGGAACAAAAACCCCTTATGCTCTTCTCACTATTTTTTGATCTCTACCCAGAATTGTAGAAAGGAGAGGGAAAAGTGGAAATTAGAATAAGAGAAGTAGATCCAATTGCCGTAAAGAAAATAGATGAAATGGCAAAGAGAAAGGGAATATCCCGGCAAAAATTTTTGAAAGCCCAAATTGAAATGCTGGCATTTTTTCAGCAACAAAATAAAAGGGAAATGGAATTGGAAAATCTTATTGAAAAGAACATCCATATGATGAGTGATTGTTATAGCGCAATGGAAAAAATGAATGAGTTTATTCAAATGATGATGCAGGATGTTGAAAATGAATAATGCCATTCCTGTTCAATCTTCCGTCACACCAGGTGTTGTTTTAAAAACGAAATTTCTGTTACCAAGTTCCGATGCGTTTCAGAACTATATTGATTATGTAGATCGGGAGGAAGCGAAAAGTGAAGTGAAGCTGAATCCGAAAATGTTCGAAACGTATCAAGACTATATGGGAAATTCAGAAAAGACATCGGCACTATTTACGGAACATGCAAATCGTTTAACAGAAAGTGAAAAAAAGTCCTTAAAGGAAATGTTTAAAACCGCTCATGAGAATGGAAGTATCATGTGGCAAGATGTCATTTCTTTTCATAATCCCTGGTTAGAGAAACAAGGAATTTATGATGAGAAAACAAAAACATTGGATGAAAAAAAGTTAATGGATGTAACAAGGCTTGCGATGAAGGAAATGCAAAAAAGAGAGAGGTTGGAAAAAAGCTCTATCTGGTCGGCAGCCATTCACTTTAATACGGATAATATTCATATTCATGTGGCAACTGTTGAACCATTTCCAACAAGAGAACGTGGTAAAAGAAAACCAAAAACATTAGATGCGATGAAGGGTAAAGTCGTAAATAATTTGTTAGATCGTAAGCATGAACAAAAACAAATTAATGATCTGATTCGAAACAATATGGTGGGAAGGAAAAAAGAAGATTCCGTTTTTGATTGGCGTAATCAACATTTGAAACCATTGTTTTTACAAATCTATAAACAGTTACCAAGTGATAAAAGACAGTGGCAATATAGCTACAATACGATGCAACCATTAAAGCCGCAAATTGATGAATTAAGCAGTCGGTATATTCAACATCATCATAAAAAAGATTACAATCAGTTTCTCCAAAAGTTAGATAAAGAAGTGCAAGTTTTTAAAGAAGCATATGGGGAAGGAAAGTATGATAAGAAGCAATATGAAAATTACAAGACGAATAAAATCAATGACCTATATAAAAGAATGGGTAACGCTTTTTTACAAGAAATGAAGGCATATGATAAAGAACAAAAAAGAATCCATCACATGAAAAAATCAAAGTCATTTCGAAAATTTCAGCAGAATGTATCTATTCAATATTCTATGAGGAAAGTGGAAAGTGCTTTTAAAAGTGAATATGAAAGCTGGAAGAATCAAAAGTATTATGAGCGTATGCAAAAAGAAAGTGCATATCAAAATGAAAGGGGTTATTAAATGAGCACAATCAGAAGACAGGTAACGATGGATCAAGCGACAGAGGATTATATAAAGGATTATATGGAGGAACACGGAATTCGATATACAGGGGAAGCAATGGGAAGAATTTGCAAGGAGCATGAAGCGGCAAAAAATACAGAATGGTCGTTAAATTATGTAACGGAAGTGGTATCAAAAAACTTACATGATGTGTTAAAAAGTGAACTAACAAAAATTCGTCTTGGTGCAAATAGTGCGGATAGAAATACGCAAATTTTAATTGAGTTATTAAATGGTTATTTCTTTTTAGAGGGTGTAGATAGTCTTATTACAACTGATAAACAAGAGATGGGAAGTGTGAAGATAGCAAAAGAAGTCGTAGCCGAACGGATTAGTAACGCAAGACAAAAACGTTTAGATTATGAGGCATCAAAGAACAATGTAACGTAAGCTACATTGTTTCTTTTTATAAAAAAACAGGAGGTTAGTAGGATGTTATTATTTCGTGAAGATATCGCATTAGGGGTCATTAAAGAGGTTGGAGAAGGTGAACTTATTTTACTTGTAAAAGAGGAAGAACTTGCAGTTCATGTCATGAATCAAGAGAATATGTTAGTTCCGATCAATGTAAAAACTCATGAGCTTTTCTTTGATACAGCTGAGAGATGGAATGAAGAAGATATGGAAGAATTATTGGAAGCATCTAAAGAAAAGTAAAACAATAAGTTACTGTATTGAAACTAGATGGCAAAAAGTTATCTAGTTTTTTTATTTGAAAAAGGAGGAATAGGCATTGAAAAATTTATATTTAATCACAAGGGATACTGAATCAACTGAGGCTGGAAAAGAACATGATGAACTAAATTTATATACCCAAAATAAGTACCCACATTTCAAAGAAATTCCATATAAAGATGGTGAAAAGAAATGGACACATTCTTCCTTTCAGTTTGAAATGGTAGCAACGGCAGAGCAAGAAATAGAAATAATTCAAGTGGCATCAACTTTCGCAAAAGTATATGGGTGGAAGGGCATTGATCTTTGGAAAAAAGAAATTAATGTTCAAGACGAATATGAAGATGGAGTTTATATAGAAGTAAGCGAAAAAGGCATACCTATAGGTTACGAGATATTTTTAGGGTTCACTGACAATTGGAATGTAAATTTTGATGAACTAATAAAACATTAATTACGTAATGAAGGAGTTCTTGAATCATGGCTTATAAAAAAAATATCCAGTAAAATCTGTAGAACAGAAAAAAGAAGAAGTTCAAGCACTTACAAAAGGAATGGAAAACAGCATTGAAAGCTATTTTCGTACAACAGGAGATTTGAAAGAGTATCTATCATTTATGGCAAAGTTCTATCACTATTCACCATCAAATATTTCGAGGGTGTTGCAAAACTAAAATAAATATGCAATGTTATGAATCAGAAAAACTAGCTGAACATGCAATAGATAGCGAT
>NZ_JBNPJZ010000159.1:0-10186 GCF_050312695.1 Bacillus sp. AF62
TCGCTATCTATTGCATGTTCAGCTAGTTTTTCTGATTCATAACATTGCATATTTATTTTAGTTTTGCAACACCCTCCGTCCCATATAAGGAGACGTATTGTTGTTCACTCTATCATTTAGTTCTAGATCAATTTCTCCATTGTTTACCCACTCCTTTACTTATTCGTATGGTAAGCAGTATAGACACTCTTACAAATTGTTAAAACATCAAACTGGATTTATATATGATATCACAATAGCTTCTATCGTACAAAAGAAAAGCTTATATATAGTTTGTTGTGGAAACACTCCTCAAAAAAGTGATGGACCCAACGCATAATAGTTGTATGAGATAAGGATAATCCTCTTTCTTCCATCATTTCCACCAAATCTCGAAAACTTAGATTGTACCGCAGGTACCAACGTACAGTTAGTAGAATGATATCTGGTTGGTAGTGCTTCCATTTAAACAAATTATCCTTTTTCATACTAATCACATCCCCTTTGTAGAGTAACAGTATCAGTATGTCCAAGATTTAAAAATTCATTGTACAGGTATTATATTCTTTGCACCAGAACCTAAAATACCTGACCACAAGATTTTCTCATTAATAAATGCTAAATCATAGCATATATCCCTTATGAAAGCTATTTTTCTAAACTTAAGGGGGAAAAAAATGAATTTACAAAAGAGGACACGATGGATTTTATGTAGTGTTTCCCTAGTATTACTACTAATAGGCTTGGTATATGTTACAGTATTGCAACAAAGCAATCCAAAAACGCTAAAGAACGCACCACCAGCGCCACCCGTACAAACACCAAAAACTTCGATTAAACATGCTGTTTTACAAGAACTGTCGCAACAAAAAAGGACACTAGGGGAAGAAACACAGATTGTAGATACACAAGTGCAGGTGAATGTAAAGCGGTTATCCAACGATGAGCACTGGGCATTTGGATCTGTAGTGATATTAGCCCCAAATGTAACAGGCGTATTTCCAGAAGGAAAACTTTTCATTGCGAAACACTCTACTACAAATTGGCAAGTCACTTTCGAAGGGATGGATTTGTTCAGCGAACTTTCACAACAAATTCCCGATGTAATGATGAGTGCGCAAGAAAAAAAGGCATTTTCTTTACTTGGGAATGCGCAGGCCCCCTCACAGAATAGGACTGAACTTCGGTTACCTTACGAAAAAGGACAATCCTGGGTGATGTCTGGTGGTCCTCATGGATGGTCAGGATCAGATAGACCCTATAGTTCTCTTGATTTATATGGCGGAGATCAACGCGTGTTAGCTGCAGGTGATGGGATGGCTTACACTATGTGCCCAAATAACAGAGGATGGATTCGTATCTATCACAAAAATGGATACGCCACAGATTACTATCATTTGTGGAATAATATTATACCGGATGGTCAACCGGTCCAAGAGGGAACCTTTTTAGGTTATACAGGGATGGATGTATCGTGTGGTGGATATGCAAGTGGACGCCATGTGCATTTTTCTCTTTTGCAGGGTGATACGCGTATATCTTTACAAGGAAAAGAACTAGGTGGCTGGGTATTCTTTGAAAATTCCCCCTATAATGGATATGCAATGCATGGTAGTACAGTGAGCTATACAGGCCATACTTTGTATAATCATGGAAAACTTCTTGCGAATCAAGGGATTGTAGATGCGAATGGAGGGCGTACAGTAAACCTTCGTACAAGCCCCGGTACGAACTATCCGATTGTAGGTACTCTTAATGATGGAGAGGTTGTAACGGTTTCTTGTACCACAAATGGGGCAACATTTACGGGGCGTAAGGGGCGTACAAATAGATGGAATAAACTAACAAATGGATATTGGATGAGTGACGCCTATCTGTATACAGGTACCAATAATGCGATAGCTTCCTCTTGTAACAAGTAGCGCATCCTATATGTATGTAAAATGAAAAATTGAGAGGTTCCCTTACATGGAATAACCCTCTAATTCGGACGATTCCAATCATTATTTTTATTAAGATAGAACCCAGAATCTCTTCCTATACAACAAACAGAAGGTACTTTGGTATACGCCTCTGTTTGTTGTATGTATAAAGCTCCTACATACATTCCATAGCTAGTATACAAGTTTACAAAAAATAAAGTTCTATTTTTTATTACTCATGTTATGAATTTTTGTATTTAACGAATAGCTGCGCCATTTGGTATAGCATTTTTCATCCACTGAGGAAGCATTGATACCTCCGAATGAAAAGCATACTTGTTCATGATAGATAGACTCGTAATCCAACGTTTCATAGGTTTCCCAGTTGCATCTTTATCCAGAAAATAGATAGTAGAATCATTTTCGAACTGGACTAATCCCATATCCTGATCAATACTCCTTCCATTTGGAATTGTATGTAAACTTTGAAACTCTAATATCCCATCCCATTTTTTAAAAATACGATTATACGTACCTGAGTCTGTAATGTGACGCTTCATGCCTCTATCTACTAAATAGATAGCTGATTTCCCTACTTCCTTTACACGATATCCATTATAGATATATTGATCATTTTGTAGAAATTTTTGGTTTATAGCAGGAGCTTTTTCTTGACCAGCTGCATGAGCTTGCGGTGCAGAAAGTATTCCCCATCCACTGCAACCAATTAAGGCAGCTAATGTAACTTTTGATAATCTTTTCATCATCTTTTCCACGCCTTTCATTTTTAATTGTAGAATGCAGATATGCAATACATTGTTAAAAGGTCCTTCTACGCTGTCTATTATAATGTATTTAGATATGATTTCTTATGTAGAAATGCTAAAAACATATTGAGAAAATAAAAATTCTAATATATCTTATTTTGACCTGGTCAAGAAAAACTGGAACATGGAATAGATTACGCAATGGATTTTGAATACTGATACGGAGTCAATCCATTTAATGATGAGTGCGGACGAATGGAATGATAATACATTCAGCTACTAACTGCATTACTTGAGCGAGAGAAATCAGCTTTTCACCATGCAAACATTCACGTTTAAAGAGGCTGAAAAATGATTCGACCACAGCATTATCTCAACAGTTCCCTTTGCGAGACATACTTTGTCGAATCTTTTGTTGCTTACAAAAATCAGTAAACGTATAACTCGTAAACTGCAATCCTTGATCACTATGAAATAAAATCTTTTTGTGACTTCCATAAACATTTCTAATTTGCTGAATTGTATCCTTTACTAGTTGCGCCTCTTGATGAGTATTCAAAGAATAACCAAACACCCGGCGGGTGCTAATATCTAATGCAGCACAAAAATATACTTTCAATCCATTTACTAAACGAAATTCTGTAATATCACATACAACTGTTGGAACGTCTTTCTTATCAGGTTTAGAGAAACGCTCACGTACATTTGGAAATATAGGATGGTCTTGCTTTCTTTTTTATAATACGTGACAACTTTTGACTTTAATCCAGCTCGACATAAAGCTTGTCTTACTTGAGATAAGCTCACCCTAACATCTCTATTTATAAGATAACGGTACAGTTTTCGATATCCCATTCTACCTTTTAAACGTTTAAATTGCATGACAATATAAGCAGCTGTCTTTTTACGTTTTTTCTGACCTTCAGTGGCTTTACGATGAAAATAGTCGTAAAAACCACTAACAGACACTTGTAATCGATAGCAAAGCCAGCGCACTCCAAATATGTGGTGATAGTGTTTAATAAACTGAAAACGTGTTAGTTTTGGTTTTTGGCAAAGAAGGTTGCCGCCTTTTTTAAAAATTCATTTTTCTTTTCTAATGCCTGGATTTCTCTTCGTAAAGAACGTAGTTCTGTCATATCAGTCCCCTTACTATCTAAAAGTGGAGAAGAATATTTTTTTATCCATGAATTAAGAGTCCCATGGCCTAAAGCAAATTCTCTTTGAATACTAGAGATTGCACGCCCTTCTTTGATTACCAATTCAACACATGGTTTTTTAAACGTTTCATCCTACTGTTTTTTCATCTGAAACACCTTATATAGAATAATTTATCTCTAGACTGTGTTCCAGTTTTACTGTACCACCTCAAGTGTAGCAGGAGACATATATCGATATAACTCTTCAGCGAATAAAGATAATTCTTGTTTTTGATTCATATTCATAAAAAGCACGTTACTATTTTCTCATTCATATAAAAAAATAGTAACGTGCTTTTAGCTTAAAAAATAGTTTAAATCCTTAAGTTGATGGATGTGTGGCGGTACCCCAACCAGGTCATTTCATCTTTTTACACCAGAACCTAATTTAGCAACCTCTATTTGGTGTATAAAACCAAAAAATAGGGAAGGATACAATTTAGAGAACTTAATCATGATTATAAAAGAACTGAGGCGAAAAAATGAAAAAAATAATTTTAATTATTGGAGGCATCATTTGTAATATTCTTTTTACCGGATGTATAAATCAAAATACTGATAAGCAACAGACTAAACGATCAGACAAAGATACTAAACAATATGTAGCAACCGATACTTTAAATTATAAGGATCAAAAGCACTGGAAGTTTGAATCTGGTGATGCACAATCTCCTATTAATATTGATACAGAAAAAATTATTCCCATGAAAGATACTGGTATAATTGAGTTGAATTATAATCAAAAGGTTCAGAATGAGGAGGACAACGGTCATACTATTCAAGTAAATACTGGGGGGACTGCAACTATCAATGGTCGTCAATTTGATTTTACACAATTTCATTTCCACGCTCCAAGTGAACATACTATAAATGGAAAGCATTATCCATTAGAAGCTCATTTTGTTCATAAAAGCCAAGATGGCCGTCTTGCTGTAATAGGTGTATTTTTCAAAGAGGGAAAAGACAATAAAGGTTTCCAAGAGATACTTGATCATAGACAAGCGGGCGAAAACAATAAGAAAGTAGAACATATTGAAATTTCTTCGATCATACCCAATAATAAGAGCTATTATCATTATTTAGGTTCATTAACTACACCACCACTTTCTGAAAATGTGGAATGGTATGTCCTGAAAGAAACGGTAGAAGCTTCTAAATCACAAATTGAATCTTTTCAAAAAATATATTCTTCAAATAATCGACAAGTTCAACCACTACATCATAGGGTAATCTTATCCCACGAAGATACTGATTCTTCGCAAAAATAATGGCTAATCTAAACAAAAGGTTCTGATGCAAAAATTCCAAAATGTTTGAAATGTGTTTTTCAAACTTGGTTATACTGGTACTACTACTTCAATAAGGTGCGTGATCAGTATGGGACCAGAAAGTTTATTTAAGTGGAAACATTATCAACCAGATATTATTTTATTAACAGTACGTTGGTACCTGCGGTACAACTTAAGTTTTCGTGATTTGGTAGAAATGATGCAGGAACGAGGATTATCTTTGTCTCATACAACTATTATACGTTGGGTTCATCAATATGGACCAGAATTAAATGAACGAATTCGCAAACATTTGAAAGCCACGAACGCTTCTTGGAGAGTAGATGAAACATACATCAAGATTAAAGGAGAGAAGTCTGTCCACAGACAGATATATCTTATCAATGATCTGTTCAATTTAACAGCATAAAGTTCAATTCCGCTAGGAATCTTTTGCTTTTTTTCATCCCCCACGATTTTTGCACCAGAACCTTAAGATTAGGCGTGAAGAACTTTTTGCAATGATTTTTTCATTGCTTCTACGAAGTTCTGACGTGTCTCTTCAGATAATTCTAATAAGGAAAGATAGGGATTTAAATCTTCTAATTCAACTAATAAAAGCTCCCCTTGTTCGCTTCGACAGGCATCAACTCGTTGAATCCCCCAGTCAAGATTATTCCAGTCAATAAAGCTTTTAGCAAAAGCTAAATCTTCTTCCGTAGCTACATACTCTTTCAATTCCCATCTTTTATCTTTATCTGGTGCATAAAGGGCGTATTGAAGTTCTTTATCAATAAAATAAAATGAGACTTCATATTCAAAATTGATAAAGGGTTGTACTAATGTATTTTTCGATTCTGAATCAACTTTTTCACTCACTTCATCTTTTGTAACAAATTCCATCCCGATAGAGTCTGCTCCATCTTTCGGCTTTACGATATACGTGTCTACATTAGGGAGTTTATTTAGGGAATCAAAAGTATCAATCGTTGGAATAACAGAAAAATGAGCATTTGTTAGTTCGATTAAATATTCTTTTCCGTTCATGTCAGCCTTTCCATTAAACGAATTATATGTGTTTAAATGTTTAGAAACCATTCGGTTACGGAATGCTTCATATTTGTCTTTAAAATTTGCAACTGGACCTGCATTTCGGAAAATAATTAAATCAACATTATTTTCAAATGCTTCAATATCTTCAGGATGACAGATGACCAAATTAAAGGTTTCTCTAAGTTTAGAAGTTAGAAATAAATCCTCTTCATAATAGTTTCTTCCTTTTGCTTTATAATATAAATCTGTTACAAATAATAGTGTCTTCATTACGCCTTCACCTGCTTTTCTTAAGTTTTTATTGTGAAAATATTCTCTAAAAAACAAAAAATCCCGTCTCAGTAAGAGACGAGATTGAAACTCGCGGTACCACTCTTTTTTAATAAAGTGTTTGAATAACACTTTATTACCCTTTACAAACGTACAATCATACGTTGTCCCTTGTAACGGAAGCAATCGATAAAGCCTACTAAACATTCAGCTTTACTTCTCAGAGATGATTTTCGGTTATTATCTGAACACTGGTTTTCAGCAAAACCCCAGCTCTCTTTGGAACAGAAACAATAAAGTACTCTTTCTCTTCATAGAATTTTATATAAAGTAAATTATTTTTTACAATTATATATTGGACAGAAAATAAAATCAATGGGAATTAAAAGTATATTAAATTCCCTTACTCCATTTGACTGCCCCGTTTGTCACATAAACAATTTTTAAATAACTTTATTATTTTTAAAAGACTTTATTATATATTCCACAACTTTATTATCATCTAACAGTTAAGGGTAAGTCGGCTCTTTCATATTAAAGTTAAAATTTTCCCTTGTCGAAAGTATGCATAACCTCGTTGCAGAATCATATCGTCTATGTATTTCTCAACGTTAGAAATATGCATGATATTCGTTTTCCTCGAAATTTGTATAATCATGACAAATCAAACATTTTTTTATACAATAGTTTTACTTATACGATTTATGCGTGCAACAGTAGTCAAAACCTATCAAGGGGATTCCCTTCACAGATATCACATCTTCGCCAAATTTTGCAAGGTATGATTAAGAATAATAAAGGGTCGTTACGCTCCTCATATAATTGGAAGAAACTTGATTTTCTCTTTCAAAGTGTCAATCATTTTTATCCATATATACCGTCGTTGCTCACGCCTCATATTCTTTTACTAATTTATAAAAAGAAGAACGTTTTATATTATACTTTCTCATTACACCGATTGCTGTAATCTCTCCAGACTGCCATTCCCGGTATGCCTCAATAAATTGATCTGTAATTTGTACCGGTGGTCTTCCTAAATGTTTTCC
Organism: Bacillus sp. AF62; assembly: GCF_050312695.1. Lineage (NCBI taxonomy): Bacteria > Bacillati > Bacillota > Bacilli > Caryophanales > Bacillaceae > Bacillus > Bacillus sp. AF62. The sequence continues at coordinate 7,505 of NZ_JBNPJZ010000159.1, forward strand.
TTTTTTCTTTGCTAATGCAATTCCTTCCGCTTGTCGTTGTTTAATATCATTTCTTTCTTTTTCTGCAAAAGCGGATAAAATGGTCAGAGTTGCTTTTTGTACAACTTGCTGAATCACATCGTTCGTACTTTCTACATTATAATTCACACTAATAAATGGTTCCTTAATAAATTGGAGATTAATCCGTTGCTTTTCAAAATAGCGAAATTCTTCAAGTACATCATTCATGCTACGAGCTAATCCTTTTAACATTTGATAATTTTCTCTCTTCATATTTTTTCCAGACTGCTTATCAATAAAAATATCCCGGCCTTCTATCCCGAGATATTTCATATTTTCAATCTGGCGTTCTTCATTTTGGTCTTTACTGGAAACTCTGACATATCCAAATTTTTTATCTTGCAATATTTTCACCTCGACCATAATTATAGCTCATTTTTATCTTTAAAGATGCGTAAACTTTAAAGATATCTGTACAACAAAAACCAACTTTTACGGATGTGTGTTTCCCTATGTTTCTATACATCTATAAAAGTACAGCTTTACGAACTGATGAATAAAAAAGAACAAACTATTGAAATAATCTGCCCATAGATAAAAGATGAAATGAAAGTCACTCAAATTCATAGTATAATGAATTTCTGGATAATAAAAAGGATCAATATAAAAAAGAACGGTTCTATTGGCATAGTCCGTCCTTTGAGAAGGAAATAATGAAAGTTATTCTTCTTTATTATACTTGAAAATCAAATCTTATTCACATTGAGAAAATATTCATCCTACAAAGGAAGGTTATTTTTATGAATAAAGGTGATGCAATTTTAAGGGTGTTATCAGAAATCAAGTTGGAACTTAAAAAAGTAAAAGAACAGATGGAGAAAATGCAAACAAAGTTAGATACATTAGAACAACAAAATCAGGTGAAGAACAAAATAGAGCGAAAGAAGCCAAAAACAAAACCTGATAAACAAGATAAGCGAGATTGGAAATACCCAGCTAAGCTGAAATGAAAATTATGCAGAAAAAGTGAGGTGATAGGTACATGAATAGAAAAGAATTTGAGAATACCTTACAAAATTTTTCTTTCTTTTTAGCTAGTCGTGGAAGAAAAGCATCCACAATTAAACGATATGTCTATGATATTGAGGACTTTGGAAGATGGCTGCAAACCTCGAATCGTTTTCAAGAAAAGAACTTATAGAACAAAATAGATAAAGAGGATCTTGAAGCCTATTTTCAGGAACTCATATACAAACGAAATTATGGAGAGAGAACCATTCATCGCATTGCAGTCGTGTTAAAGAAATTGTATCAGTTCTTGGATATTCCAAGCCCTATTGTAGAAATGCAGGGAATCACTCCACCGAATCGGGCCCTACGCAAGGAGGACTTTATTACGAAGGAAGAAGAGAAAAAGCTGAAAAACATTCTTTCTTCTTCTGAAGGATTGTCAGAAGAACAACTTTCCGTTCGACCGCTTCTCATAGATCGAAATGTATCCATCCTATCACTTCTTTTGGATTATGGGCTCACACTACAAGAACTCGTATCGTTACAGATGCAACAGGTGCACTTTGGAAAGAACATGATTACTATTTTACATAACAAAGGGACAGAGAGAAGGATCGTGTTAAAGGAAGAGGATAAAATACGTTTATTTACGTACTATAAAACGATACCTGAACCAGTTCGTCCTAGATATCACAGTACAGATCCGTTATAGGTTGCATTTGATTTTAAACGACGGACATTTCGTTGGGTGTATGACAATGATGCTCCGAAAGCACTAACAGCCATTGCTGTACAAAAAATGATTCGATTAGAAGTAGCCAGAGCGCAACTGAGAAAAGGAATTTCAGCACAGCACTTACGGAATACCTATATTCTACGCTGTCTAGAAAGAAATATGTCTACAGAGGAAGTCATAAAAAGAACAGGATTCCTTTCTCATCTATCAGTAAAGCGTTATGTAGAATATGCAAATCAATATTCACATGGAGAATAATTTGAAAAGAATCACTTTTTATGACATACTAAAATAATGTAAGTTTATCTTTAAAAATGTAACAATTGAATCTTTTGTGATGGAGAAATAATAGTCGGCATATACCGAAAACCCCAGTAATTTCAATATATTACTTTTATATAAGAATCTGCTGAAAATAGAATCGTAGAACATGAAGCATACGAAAAGCTCCCTGGCTTGTTATACAAATCAGGGAGCAAAAGGTAGTACAATACATCGGTTACGCTAATTATAGCATAACTGGATTCATTCGGTCTATTATATCTGAATATTTAATTTATTTTTCGATATTAGTTCTTCAGGTTCAGATAGCCCTAAAGAATCATCAAACCTTGTGAAAAAGTGTACGGTACACTTTACTTCTCTAAAATATGGCGTATTTCCGACAGTTCTATATTTGTAAACTTCGCAATATCTTCGATATCCATGCCATTTTTATGCATGCCCCGGATAAGTTGGATTTTCCCTTTTTCTATCCCCTCTTGAAGCCCTTCTTCTTTCCCTACTTGTTTTCCTTCTTCTATACCAACCTCACGTGCATGTGCTAATTTCGCTTGTTCATCAAATAGCACCTTTTCCCGTGCTTCATATGCGAGACGGAAAGAGCTACTCTGACTCATATTTTCCCATTTGTGGATTGCCTTCTGTAACATTGG
>NZ_JBNPJZ010000142.1:0-9940 GCF_050312695.1 Bacillus sp. AF62
ATCATTCTTCCAGGAAAACGGGTTTCTTTATGCATTCATTTTTGGATATTTATGAGTTTTGCAACACCCTCTTTTAAGTAAAAGTTTATGTTAAAAAAGCAAGGTGAAGTATAGAAAAGATGAAATAAAAAGAATACAACAATTGAAACTTAATCAATATAAAAATAGGTAAAAAACATATGTTTCTTACCTATTTTTATTCTTTTTATACATTTTATATATATGTATCTCTTATTTCAAAAAAATATAAAAAGAGATAAATGACCAGTTTATCTCTTTTTATAAAGGTGAATTTATGTCCTTATTATTTTATGAATTTAATTTCAAATATTTCCTTTTATTTTAAAAATTAAAAAATAATAATACATATACAAAACAAACACGACTATTTAGTAAAGTACATACACTATATTGTCTTCAGAAGAGACATGGCAAACAAGGGAATATATATTCGCTTGTTTGTATTTTTTATAAGTTAAATAAGATTAATAATATAAAAAATAATCAAATATACTTTGGAAAGGAGGCTTATTTATGAAATTTCATTCTGATTTGCATAAAAATTATATCTCTTGTTTTCTTGCTCTTCCTATCTCAAATAATATACCCTCTATTTTTCCACAACAACAAAAATTGTTAACATTATTAACAGAATTACAACCAACTATACAGTCATTTTTTCAAAATCCAAATTAAGATTCTACACAAAAATTAATTATAAATTTAAAAGAACCTTTATCTTCTTTATAAGAAATATCTCAATTATTTCAATTATTTTTTCAATCATTAATATCTATAAGCTATATTTATATATTTTCTTCTAATGTGTTGGAAAATTTATATCAATTAATATTACAGAATTCAATAAACAGTATAGTATCCACAGGAACAACTGGACCTACAGGGGAAGCTGGACAATAAAATAACTAAATTTGATTTGAAGAGAAGATAAATTTGTTGACGCAAATAGATTATTTGACTCAGACTGAGGAAAGTTTGTTGTTTCGGCTTCAAGCTTATTTAGAATTTAAGACTAATGTAATTATTTGTAGTGAAGACAAGTTTAAAAAGAAAAAAAAGCAGGATGATGATCATTTTGAACTTCCTAAAGCTGCTATTGTTTCAGATATTGCTGAAATGATTGGTAAATCTAGAACACAAATGTCTCTAATCTTGAATTCTTTAAAAGAAAAAGAGATATTATTAAGTCCTGAAGGTGCTGGACAGGTTGTTGATAATGGAAGAACTGTTAGCCCTAGAGTATGGATTGTTAATCCTTATATCATGATTTGTGCTCCTAGAAAAAATAATGTTCAGTTAGATAGATTAACTATGAGATTATTTCAGTATTCTTTGAAAAATCTTAAGGATAAAAAGGGTAAAAAGGTTAATTTGTCTGTTAGATTTTTTTAGACTGTATTCAATTAAATACAGTCTTTTTTTATGAGTTTTTTTGAGTGTGTCTTTTTGGACGAACTGGAAAAAATAGGTGTTAGGATTTCCTAACACCCTAAAAACCTTAATAAACCTAGTTATATCAACGCTTTGTAAGAATTTTTTGTAAGTGCTTCTATTATCAATATTATTAAAGGCTAAAAGTTTCGAAAGAAACAGGTAGTATTTTTGAGCAAACCCAGCTCAAAAATCTCCACTTTCAATGAGTAAAAAGTCGGTTCCTTTAACGTCGCCTAATGGCTATTGCTATTTCTTTTTTCTTATTGTTCTTGCCAAACTTTTTTCGGCTCGATTTACTTTTATTGCCAAGCCGACAGATCAAAAGCAAAATAATGATTATCGACTTGTGATAGCTATTATACGAGCCGAATCGCCAGCTCATCCGTTCAAAATATTCTCTTACGCAATATTTATATAACGCTAAGTTCTTGGGGGCTAGCCCCCAGCTAGCACTCTTTTCCAAATGTAAGGGGCGTGTCATAATCAATAATGTGGTCAAAAAGACACACCTAAAAAATGGGTATAGGTTGTCTTTTTAAATTGAAGATGAATAAAAATCCATGTAAGGTTTACATAACTAGGATTATCGGTAGCAAGTACTTGGATAAAATCCTTTTGTTTTTACAAGGTTTCTTGTCTTTCTGTTTATGTATCTCTTATACAGGATTTTATACATTGTTGATGTAGCGGGGATTCGGAGGATCCCCGCTATTCTTTTTTTGAATAAAATCTTGTATAAATAAAAAAGTTTTTCATGTTAGTATCAAGAAGTAATACATATTGGTGGTAAAATCGGAATGTATTTCGAAATTAAATCGTTTTTAAAATCGGTTTTTATATCGGTTGCAAGTTTATTTCGATTTTTATTGAAATGTTGATTTAATCGTGTTTTATGAGTGAAAAACGTATTCCGTTTTTAGGGGAGGAATGAAATTTGGAACTTAAATCGGAAATGCATACACCGAAAATTGTTGCGGATCTTTTAGAGGTAACAACCGATTTGTTAAAAGTATGGTCGAACGAATTTAATATACAAACGGAGCGAAGCCAGGGAGGGCATCGCAGATACTCAAAGGAAAATGTAGAAGAATTAAAAGCAATAAAAGAAAAAATACAGGTGCAAAAATGGTCTTACGATCAAGTTCGATCATGGCGAAACGGAGAACTTGATTTGTTTGTTTTAAAAGAAGAAAAATCAGAATTAGAAAAGAAATTGGATGAAGTATTAGAAAATCAGCAATTACAAAATCAGTTTAATCAAGCGCTTGTTCAAAAATTAGAGGAGATTACGAATGAATTAGTTATGACGAAAGAGCATTTAGCTAATACAGAGAAAAAGTTAACAGAAGTAGAGAGTAAAAACAGTGAATTAGAAGTTTTTATAGAGAAGAAATTAGAGAAGCGCGATCAGTTATTGCTTGAAAATATTAGAGATATGCAAAAGCAAAATCAGAAACAAAAACGGAGAGGTTTTTTTGGTTTGTTTAAAAATTAAATGTAGTTGCTATTCTTTATCAGGATTTTTATGTAGAAGATATCCGCTCGCTTTGCTTTACTCCAGCTTATACCTTTTCACCCAAAAACAAAGGTTAAATCATAAATTATTTTTCAATATGGCATAAAACGTTATTTAGATTATTAATAATTATGTAAGGGGATTGGTATTTCAATTTTCAGAATCCATAAAAGTATGTGGAAGTTACTTTATAAAGGGAGATGTATAATTATGATATGGATAAAACATAATCCTAAATTTGAATATGAAACTGAATATCCAAATATTAAAAAGGGGCCTTGGGGAGGACACATTGATTTTGCATATGATTTGATACGATTTTTAAAACCTCAAATAATCGTAGAATTAGGAACATTTTATGGGACCTCTTTTTTTAGTTTTTGTCAAGCTGTTAAAGATGAAAAATGCGAGACAGTGTGTTATGCGATAGATACTTGGAAAGGAGATGAACATGGAGGTTTTTATGGAGAGGAAGTTTATACAACTGTAAATTATTTAGTACAAAAATATTATAAACATATAGGTAATTTAATAAAATCTACTTTTGATGGTACATTACATACTTTTAAAGATGAAACAATAGATGTGTTACATATTGATGGATATCATACATATGAAGCCGTGTCGCATGATTATGAAACTTGGTTACCAAAATTAAGAAGTAATGGAGTGGTACTATTTCATGATATAACTGTTTATTATGAAAACTTCGGTGTACATAAATTATGGGCAGAATTAAGTAGTAAAAATCCTGCTTTTTCTTTTAAACATTCAAATGGCTTAGGGATATTGTTTCCTAAAGGATGTAATGAAAAAGCAAACGATTTACTTACATCTTTTAATGAAATTCAAAAACAATATGTACATTAAAAATATATTAAATACACTATTACTTAAAAATCTGCTCCTTTAGGGGTGAATTTTTAAGTAATAGTGTCTAATTTTTTTATTCTTATTATATAAATAAGATAAAGTGGTGGTAAATAATGGAAAACAAGAGTGACTATTGTTTATATATATGGCCAAATACATATAACATATTTATAGATATTGCTAAAGCTTTAAAATGGAATTTAGAACAACAAGGTAATACAGTTGTTATATCAGAAGATTTAGTAACAAATGCGATAAATACAGTGATTTTTGGAGCGAATGAATCTATTTATAATAACTTTTCTATTCATATTCCAAAAGAAGCAATTATATATAATTTTGAACAATTATATGATGGTTGTCGTTGGGATAACCCGCGATATTTAAACATTTTAAAAGATAGAGAAATATGGGATTATAGTGTTTTCAATATAAATTGGTTACAAAAAAAAGGATTAGGAAAATTAATTAAACATATGAAAATCAAGTATGCTCCAACATTAGAATTTAAATTTGAAAATTTTCCTGATTTTGAAGATATTGATATATTATTCATTGGTTCTATGAATGAACGTCGTCAATTTATCTTTGATCAATTACAAAAAGTAGCTCCTCATTTAAACATCATATTTAGAAATAATGTATGGGGGATTGATAAAAACGAGCTCATAGCGAGATCTAAAATAATATTAAATATCCATTACTATTTAACGGGTATACTTGAAACACCAAGAATTTCACAAGTTGTTGCGAATGATAAATTTATTATTTCTGAATTAAGTAATGCTGATGATCAAGCAGATTGGCCAGGTATAGTTTTTGTTCCTTATAATGAACTTGTTAATACAGTTTTACATTATTCTCAACAACCAAATGAATGTATGAATTTAGCTAAAAAATCTTATGAATACTTTAAGCTTTCTGGGTTTAATAGTGATAAAAGTTAATGATAAGTTAAAGGGTTTTGCAAAACTTAAATCTTATTAATATTATAATTTTCAAACAAATCAAAAACTATATGAGAATCTAATGCTGTGCAATATAACATAGAAATATTGGTGTGATACATATTAAATGTAATTTTAATTTTTTGTATTCCATGTACAAGATATTCAATGTTTGTTATAAAATTATTTTGATTATAATCATTAAAAAAAGTATCTAGATCTTTATAACTCTTTACATTATTATTTTCAAATAATGTTAAATATAGAGTTCCTTCTTTATATATATGTGTAATGAGGTTTAATACTTGTTTAAGTATTGAATCTGGAAATTTTATATACTCGTATTTTTTAGTATGATATTTCATATATATCCTCCTAATTATTATTTTAATAAATAATAGTAATCTTTATAAGTTTTTATCAGTAAATAAAAATTCTTGGCAATTAGTTTCATCTAATAATTTTTATTTATGTTATATTTCCCCATGTAGACCATTGAGTATTACACAATTTTTTTTCTTCTTCTTCTAAAATCAGATTATTTTTATACCAAGGTAAATGCTTACATGTAAAATTATCTGCAACTCTTACTGCATTATAAAAACCATTTGTAATGAATTTTTTATTGTAAACAGCAAAAGTTGTATCAATATCAGCTTTATAAATTTGTGGATTTTTATATTTCTGTAAAGGAGAAGTCCAAAATTGTGCTTCCCATTCTCTAATTTTTACATTACGTATTTTTAATAGCAATTCTTCATTAAAGTTTGCATCATAAGAAATATCTAATGCAAGACCTGCTTTAAATATCGAAAGATCAACCGTTAAATTCTTTAAGTATTCCAAAAAATCATTTGGCATATGTTCATTAAAAGATAAATCAGGATCACTTACGGCAAAAAAATCGGGTAATAAATCCCATATTAAAGGGTTAGTGAAAAAATGTGGTCCATAATTATTATGATTTTGAATTAGATTGTACGTACTTGATATTTGTTTATAAAATGTAAATAAAGGAGGATAAGTAGAATGGTTATCCCATATCCATATATTTTCATTTTTTATTTTTCTTTGTTCTAATTGTTTTAACATATTATCTAAATAAGTAATATTGTTGAAGGCGATTAATAGTATAGGGATTTGTGAGTTATTTTTTAAATTACTTATATTGATAGTGGATTGGGCATTTAAACATTTAAACATAATAATAAGACCTCCAAGAGAATAATAGAATACTATTTACAATACATATACTCTTATTTGGTTTATTATACCAATTAAAAGTATATGTCAACGGTAAGCGGACCGAAGGGAGCATTAAGGAGTTGACATATTTACTACACCCAAACCCTCTTGGTATGTCAAAATGGTTTGCGTTTTGGCCTGCCAACCGGCGAGGGAGTCCCTCAAGGAGTTTGAGGGGTTGGGGAGTTCGATGAAGGGGGTCTGGGGAATTTTTCCCCAGTGGGTTTGGGCAACGCCCAAGGTTTGGTTTTTTCATGCTAGGCATGGTTCGGCAAAGCCGAACAGCGTCGCAGACCCCTATTGATTTTGATGCGTTAGAGTCAAAATAAGTATAGGGTTACTTTAATTGACACCATTTTGTCGCTTTGCTAGACTTATGGTATCAATTAATCTAGGAAAGTGGTGGCACTTTATGTTGGGTTCTATCTCATTTAATCAATCTCACCAAAGTTCATTAAGCCACAATAACAGGAAAAATATTTATGGGAATTCTGGTATTGATCCAGCTAGGTTACATGAGAATATTTATTTTGTTCAAAAGGACATTCGAAGTGTATACAAGGATGTTTTTCAAGAAGCGGTGGACAAGTATAACGAGAAACAAAAACGGAATGATCGTAAAATTGATGACTACTATAACAAAGTACATAAAGATGATAAGACTCATGAGCAACGAGAACTTGTTGTAGCGATTGGGGAAGGTAAAGATGACCGAAAGTATAGGGAAGCCAAAAAGGAAGCACTGAAGCGCTATGCTGAGGCTTTTCAAGAGAGAAATCCAAACCTAACGGTTTATAACATGGTTTTACATGATGATGAAGCCAATCCGCATTTACATATTAACTATGTACCGAATTTCGAAAGTAGTCGAGGATTAACGAGGCGTGTTGGAATGGATAGAGCCTTGCAACAACAAGGTGTAGAAGGAATGGGAAGAAAGTTAATTGCACATTGGAGAGAATTAGAAACGGCCTATATTGAGCAATTAGCTAAAGAATATATTTCGAATTTTGAACGTGCTAATGTAGGCTCACATAAATACATGAAAGTTCGTCAATACAAGGAATATGCAGAAACGAAGTCAACTATTGAAAACCAAGTACAAGAAAAAGAAACACAATTACAAACGATTAATTATGATTTAAAAAATGTTGAAGAGAAAAGAAACGAATTAGAATTAGCTAAAAAGAGTTTGGAAAGTGATGTCGTTGATACGTACAAAGAATTAGAGATAGTAAAGCAACAAGTAGAGAGTGAAAGTGAAAAGTTGGAGTTAATTGGCCAGCGTCATATAGAGCTAGAAAAAAGAGTAAAACAAATACAAAAAGAATTAGATAGTGCTATGGATCAAGTGCCAAATGAACCTATTAAAATTCCATTTTCGCGTAAAGAAGTAATAACAGAAGTACAGAATAATAAAACGTTTGGGAAAGCTGAAGTCACGAAGAAAAAGACTGGAAATTATGTGTTATTACCAGAACAATATCAAGAATTAACAAAACAAGTGAACGCAGCGGTTACTATCAAAAAGGATTATCAGCGTTTGAGAAAAACAGACTTTGTGAAAGAGTATCAAAGTTTAAAAATGACTGCAGAAGGTTGGATGGAAGAGAATAGAATATTGAAACAGGAAAAAGGTTATTTAAAAAAAGAAATTAGTGTATTACATAAGGAAATAGGGTCTTTAAAAGCTCATATAAAGGATTTACAAACAAATATAAGGGTTTTGTACCAACAAACGAAAGCAGCTTTAAAAGAGCGATTTAAGGCGTTTAGAGAGGTTGTTAAAAATGAATTGGTTGGTAGGGAAGTTAACAATTATTTTGAACAGGAACATAAGAGGGAAATGAATAAGCAGAGAGGGTTTGATATGGAAAGATAGACGTAATAATGGTGAAAAAGAGAATTGATTTTTAGTAGATTGAAACCTTTAGTAACGTATTTCATGTTATTATAAAAAAAGATGTAATAAACGAGAAAAACCGCCCATGCTTTGGTCGGCAGGCGGTTTTTCATAATAAGGTTGGAATCAACCAATATATATTCTATATACATTCTAACATATAAAAGTTGATTTCTTCCACTAAGGGAGAGAATTATTTTATGACAAAAGTTGTAGATTTTGGACAAGCTGAAAGAAATGCTAGAAAAAGAGATTTAGAAATTGAAAATGAACAATTTAAGCAAGATCATAATGAGGTTTCAAAAGCTGAATTAGAAAAAGCTATGGAGATTATGGCTAAAGCTACTGGTAAAGAGCTTTACATAGGTACTAAAAAAAGTCCTCAATCGAAAGTGAGGTTTGTTCAATTGATTCAAGATAACTGGAACTATGCTTTGGAGACAGGATATTTTACCGATGAAGAAATACTATTTTTAATGCGCATTCAACGATTTTTACAATTTAAGAGTAATTGTATAGTTGATGATATTCATTCTAGAAGTGCAGTTCCTATGACTCAAACGCAGATTGCTGAACGTCTTGGAACGAGTAAACCTAAGGTTAGTCGAGTATTAAAGCAATTACAAGAAAAAGGTATTGTAGTAAAAGCAGTAGGTCAAGAAATTGAAGGTAATAACGCACGTACTAACGCAATTTTTATTAATCCTAATATTATGTTTTCTGGTGAACGTGACAATATTGAAGTTACTTTAAAAGCATTATTTATAAAATCCAAACCTTTATTAAAAAAATTTCCAATAGCCCTTTTTTAAGGGCTATTTTTTATGTTTTCGTAGTTACCTAATTTGATAACTAATGTTACCTAATTTGATAACTACGAAAGTACCTATAAATCCTTGATATAACAACATTTTTATAACCAAATAAGGTTAATTTACTCTCACTCTCTATATAAGGCTAAAAGTTCCGCAAGGAACAGGTAGTATTTTTGAGCAAAGAACGCTCAAAAATCTCCACCTTTTTCGCTACGCTTCATCCTGGCAAAACTTTTTTCGGCTCGTGTGCTTTTTTCGCCAAGCCGACAGACAAAAAGCAAAGCAATGGTTCTCGACTTGGACTAGCTAGTATACGAGCCGAACCGCTTAGATCATTCGTTCTAAGATAGTTCTTATTCAATAATAAATACGTAATACGTGGGGTTTCGCCCCCACACGACGAGCCAGCACTCTAGCCAAAAAGCAATGAGAGAGAATATTATTACAGTTTTTTATACCAAATGACAGTCTATTTTTGGTGCAGAACGCATATCTATAAGGGTAAACAATAAAACAAAAAAATGTCCTATTTTTGAGGAATATGACATACATATGTATTGCAACACTTGTTGATAGCATGCAAGTGTATTGACAAGTGTTGCATGACTGAATTCTTAAAAAGAATAAGGTCTTTTACGGAAAATTGTCGGAAAGCTGTATGTTTTGAGAATAGATAAGTATATTTTTAAAATTAATTTATATAAAATATATAATATCAATGAGTAAATATATAGCATTGTCTAATTATAGATAAAAGAGCTTATTTTTTTCACATATAAACTATTTATTACGTATAGTACAGTGAGACAATCTTTAACAGTTGTTTCATACAACCCTCCATTCATTTTATAAGAGCAAAAAAACAAACACGCTTATGAAAAGGAGTGTTTGTTTTTTTATTTATTTTAAAAGGATTGAAATGTGTATAAGCTGATTAATTTTTAAAGAATGAATACTAAAAAAATAGTGATTAAAAGAAGGATTATAGAGGTTTAGAAAGGTTTTTATGGTTTTTTAAATGTATCTTGGTCAAATTTTATATTGTAAAAAGATAATAAAGTATAAAGATTGAAAATAAGAGTTTTAAAAATGAATAGTATGATTCTTTATCTTTTAAGAGGGTGTTGCAAAACTAAAATAAATATGCAATGTTATGAATCAGAAAAACTAGCTGAACATGCAATAG
>NZ_JBNPJZ010000040.1:0-9580 GCF_050312695.1 Bacillus sp. AF62
GATTTATAAGGGTTTTGATAAGTTTTTCGGTTAGTATCTTAAGGCGAAAAAGAAAAAGTATTTCTATAAGCAAATGGATTGATTTTGGTGGTGGTTGAAATGAATCGAAATTGGGAAGAATTTTTAGCACCTTACCACCAAGCGGTGGCAGAGCTGAAAGTGAAACTAAAAGGAATGCGTACTCAATTTGCAATGTTAACAGAGCATTCTCCAATTGAGTTTGTAACAGGAAGGGTAAAGTCGGTTGCAAGTATTATTGATAAAGCGGAGAAGAGAAATGTACCGCTAGACCGATTGAGAGAAGATATGCAGGATATTGCTGGGCTTAGAATGATGTGTCAATTTGTTGATGAGATTAAGCCTGTTGTAGAATATCTTCGAAAACGAAATGACTTTGAAATTGTGGAAGAACGTGATTATGTTACGCAAAAGAAAGATAGCGGTTATCGTTCTTATCATGTTGTCATTAGTTATCCTGTTCAAACGATTCAGGGTGAACAAAAAGTATTGGTAGAAATCCAAATACGCACGCTAGCAATGAACTTTTGGGCAACAATTGAGCATTCTTTAAATTATAAATATAGTGGACGTTTTCCTGAAGATATTAAAATACGCTTGCAACGTGCAGCTGAAGCGGCGTTTTTATTAGATGAAGAAATGTCTTCTATTCGTCTTGAAATTCAAGAAGCGCAAAAGGCTTTTTCAAGAAAGCAAGAAACGAAAGATTCCGAATCATAAACTAAAGGGTGTTGGGCGATGAAATTTACAATTATGTCAAAGGGAGATCAATCATCAGATACACTGGCAAGCACGATGAAAGAGTACTTGCTAGATTTTGGATTTATAATGGATGAAAAGGAACCCGATATTGTAATTTCTGTTGGGGGAGATGGAACGCTTTTGTATGCGTTTCATCGTTATTATAATCGATTGGATGAAACAGCATTTGTTGGTGTACATACAGGACATTTAGGTTTCTATGCAGATTGGTTACCGACAGAAGTAGAGAAATTAGTAATTGCGATTGCAAAAACACCATTCCAAGTGGTGGAATATCCGCTTTTAGAAGTTATTATTCGCTATGTGAATGGAAGTAAAGAGTCACAGTATTTAGCGATGAATGAGGCGACTGTAAAAAGTGCAGAAGGTACATTAGTAACAGAAGTAGAAATACGCGGAGAATATTTTGAAACATTCCGCGGGGACGGCCTTTGTATTTCTACTCCTTCAGGAAGTACTGCGTATAATAAAGCGCTTGGCGGAGCAATTATTCACCCATCTATTGAAGCGATTCAAATTGCAGAAATGGCGTCCATTAACAATCGTGTGTTTCGTACTGTAGGATCGCCACTCGTATTGCCGAAGCATCATACATGTGTGTTAAAGCCGGCTGCAGGAATGAACTTACAAATTACAGTGGATCATTTAACAATGGTCCATCAAGATGTGAAATCAATCCAGTATCGCGTAGCAAACGAGAAAGTACGATTTGTTCGTTTCCGCCCGTTCCCGTTCTGGAAACGAGTTCGTGACTCGTTTGTTGCAGATAAATAGAAAGGGTTATATATTTGAACAGATTTACATTGAAATGGGATATAGGGCTGGCTGAAGAGGGAACTTTAGTTAGGGAATTTTTGAAAACGAAAGGTATTTCTAAAGCCGCTTTAACGGATATAAAGTTTCACGGCGGGGCAATTGAAGTAAATAGTCAACATGCGAGTGTTCGTCATCAGTTGCGCGCTGGTGAAGAATTAAGTGTCTTTTTTCCAGTGGAGGAAAGAAGTGAAGGGATGATGGCAGAAGATATCCCTTTATGCATTGTATATGAAGATGATGCGGTTCTTATCATTGATAAAGAGGCGAACATGTCAACGATTCCATCTAGAGAACATCCGACAGGGAGTGTTGCCAATGCGATTTTATCTCATTATGATAAGCAGCATCTGGCAAGTACAGTACACATTGTAACACGGTTAGATCGTGATACTTCAGGGCTTATGCTTATTGCAAAAAATCGTTTCGTGCATCATCTTTTATCTAAGCAGCATCAACAAAAAGCTGTGAAACGAACTTATGAAGCAATTGTTCACGGTGAGATGGTAGAACGAGAAGGAATGATTGATGCACCAATTGGTCGGAAATCTGATAGCATTATTGAGCGAACGGTTTGTGAGGATGGACAAAGGGCGGTTACTCATTTTAAAGTAATTGATAGTACATATGATAAGACACATGTAGCGCTGGAGCTTGAGACAGGAAGAACGCATCAAATTCGTGTGCATATGGCTCATATAGGACATCCATTACTTGGTGATAACTTATATGGAGGAAGAAGGGATGAAATGAAACGGCAAGCACTTCATAGTAAATCTTTGACGTTTTATCATCCTATTTTAGAGAAAGAAATGTCTTTCACTATAAAAATTCCAAGCGATATGCAAGAGCTACTTAGGAATGCTTAAAAAGGGAACAAAATTCTTATATTATAAAGAATTTTGTTCCCTTTTTTCTTAGCGGAATAATATTAAAATTTGGTTTTCACCCGTACGCTTTATAACGAAAAATCCACTTTCGGCTTTTGTAGCAATGCCATTGTCATTTGGACGACAATATCCATGAGTTTCGCAAGTGCTGTCATCACGTGCTAACATTTGCCCAATTAATCCGACAGGAAGCCACTCGGCGCGATCTTTTCTTGCTACATATTTGCAAGCTGGATCCCATTCTGTATTTAAAAGAGGTTGTATTTCTTCTGTTTCCGTCCATACATATTGGCGTTTCCCAAAGTTATCTGTTTTATAGCGTTTTTGCCAACTTAAAGCCCCGCTATTTCCTATAAGTGCAGGGGTTGCACTAGATATTCCTAAAATGAACGAATCGTGTGAAGTAGCTACCCGAATTTTTTCTTCGCTACTAAATGTAACGAAATAACCGACATCAATAGGTTTATGACCTTCTGTTTCAAACATTTGCGCAAAATCCGTTCCGCTTGCATTGTAAGACGCGCCCTCAATGTACATTTCTCCATTATGTGCAAGCCATTTAGCACCGATATTATGGTCGGTGTCGTTTACACCATTTGCAATAAACCAAGAATAAGCTTCTTCTGCAGTGCCGAAGCGCCCCATAATATGGCTACCTGCAAAATGAGCTGTTGATGTATGATGACCTTCCGCATGAGAAGAGGAGCCGTTAGCGATAGTTGCGGTTCCTTCTGCGTGTGCTGCTTCGCCTAAAGCAGTCGTCTGTTTACCCTCTGCATGAGAATAAGCACCGCCTGCTGTCGTTTCACTTCCCTCACTATGCGAACTATGTCCAGTTGCTTTTGAGTTTGATCCTTCTGCATGAGAGAAAGAACCTTTTGCGTGCGTTAATAAGCCTTCCGCATGTGCTGCCATGCCTTCCGCATGAGAGTGAAGCCCCTCCGCATATGCATATCGGCCGCCCCTTTTAACTTTTGTATTTTCAGGTGTAGGTGTCTCAATTATGAGTGGTTTTTCAGTTTGTATATCATTCGATGAAGCTAATGCTTCTTTTATTTTTTTTACTTTGTTTATAATAGCAGCTGGAATTTCTGGTTCCACTTTTTTATTTATTGCTACAGAAATATTTTCTTCCGCCTTTTCTTCTGTTTGGTTAGAATGTAGTACCTGTTCATCTTGATTTGAGAGCTGTTTATTTTTTTGTTGCATCTTTATTTTTTTACGATCGATTATGCGGCTCATCACAGCATTTTCTAAAGAGACATATGTTGGTTTTACTTTGCTTTTTTTTGATGACTCTTGTTCTTCCAGTTCTTCTATCGCTGCAGCTCGAATACTACACCAGTTGTTAATTCCGTACATGGGCAGATATAAAGGGGGAAATTTTCTTTTTTGTTTAGAAGATTTTTTCTTCATTCTGTCACCTCCTGCGACATTATATGTAGGGTAATTAAAAAAAGATGCACTTTATTGCATCTTTTTTTAATTACTTTACCCAGTTTTATATGAAATCTGCCTAAATAATGCTAAGTAAGGTAGTTATGAAATTGGACGGAATTTCTCAGCGACAAAAGGTAACGAAGAAGGGACAGAGATAGTCTCCATTTCAGGATAACGTAATCCGGTTAATTTGCCACCAAATACAGCACCAGTATCAATATTGACTGTCTGATTGACGAATCGAGGTTCTGCTACTGGTGTATGTCCATATACAATCCAAGCTTGCCCCTTGTATTCTTGCGCCCAATCACGACGGACAGGTGAGCCATCGGCATGCTTTTCTCCTGTAATATCGCCATATAATACAAAGGTTTGTACTTTTTTATCTCGTCTTCCTATGTAATCTTGCCGAATCCCGGCGTGACATACGATTACTCTTTTTTCATCTAGTATGTGGTAGAGTGGTGATTGTTCATAAAGAGTGGTAAACTTTTCTTTTATAATGTTTTGCTTATGAGAAGGAAGTGCTTCATATTCAGCAACAGTTGTTTCAAGTCCGTGAGCGACTGTTACATTACGTCCAAGGAAAAATCGATATAGTTTATTACAGTGATTTCCAGGAGCGTAATAAGCTTCTTTTTTATGTATGACAAGTTCCCATACAATTTCGATCATACGTAATGAATGAGGACCACGGTCTGTAATATCGCCAACGAATGCAAGTTTACGTTGGTCAGGGTGAACCGGTAGACCGCTACTCCAGTTATATCCTAGCTTCTCTGTTAAATTTTGAAACTCTTGGAAGCATCCATGAATATCTCCTATAATGTCATATTTCATATTTAAACCTCCATCGTATTTTTCATTAGTATATCTAAAAAAGGATAGAGATAAAAATATAGCGTTTTTTTGTTGTTCATTTAAACATAAAGATTTTCGTTCTTGAGCGAACATTTAAAATGAATCCAATCGCAATCATGTATGTAAGCAGTGAACTTCCTCCGTAGCTCATAAGAGGTAATGTTATCCCTGTAATGGGAAGTAATCCGATTGTCATCCCGATATTTTGGAATACTTGGAAAGTAAACATTCCGATTGTACCAGCGCAAATGTAACTACCGAAAGGATCATTACTTTCTAAAGCGATATGAATCATTCGAAAAATGAGTAAGAAAAAAAGTGAAATAATGACACTTGCGCCTAGAAATCCAAATTGTTCAGCGACATTAGTGAAAATAAAATCTGTATGTGGTTCTGGAAAATATACTTGTCCATTTTCCCACCCTTTTCCTTGCATTTCTCCGGATCCAGTCGCTAAGAATGCTTGTCTTAATTGATAGCCTTGTGCATCATATTTGTAAGGTGCTAACCATCCGTAGAAGCGATTTAGTTGATATTCTTTTAAAATGTGTGCTTTAAAGAAATCTGTGTGAGTAAAAAAAATATATATTAATGTAGATCCAGCGACGAAAGTACCTGAAACTAATCCGAAAATAAAACGCCATCGTATGCCAGAAACTAGTATCATTGCTGCAAGCATCGCTGAAATGACCATTGTGTTTCCTAAATCTGGTTCTTTTGCGATAAGTAGTAGTGGTGGCAAACTTGTTGCAAATATTTTTCCAAGTAATAAAAAATCGTCACGCATTGTTCGGGAAAAATATTTCTCATTATGATTTGCTATAATTCTTCCAATGACGATAATTAAAAACAATTTCATAATTTCAGAAGGCTGAAAATTTCCGATGCCTGGGAGCCTGTACCAAGCAGTAGCGCCTTTAATTGTAACGGCACCTGGTACTTGAAGTTCTAGTCCAATAAGTAGTACCATTGCAAAGCTATACAAATACCAAGCAATTTTTTGATAACGATCGAAATCGATAATCATAATAACACCAATGGCTATAAATCCAATGAAGTACCATTGGATTTGCTTTAGTACAAAATTGACGTTTTGTAAAAATGGTGGTAAAGAGGCTTGCGCACTTGCAATAGCACAACAACTAACAATCCCAATGGCAAATAAAATAAATAGTAATACGTAGTCTATTTGATATTGAGAATTTGGATCTTTCAATGTAGGTATTCCTTTCTACTGCTCTTTATAGTAATGGATTTTATAGTATGAGAAAGAATGTATGAACTATAAGAATGATTCACATATAGTCCATACACTTTTGATTTTGCAGAGTAGTTTAATTGTTTAACTCTTTAATAATTATATCCAAACAATGGGAAAGACGTACATGTGCGTCAGGAAAAATATCTAATTGATGAAGATAGTATTTTAAGGAACTTTTACACCATTGGTAAGCACTAAGTAGAGCTGCTCTATAGTCCGTAGTATTTTGTAAAAAGCCATATTCTTTTGCTGTTATAACGAGGTGTGTGAAATCTTCACAACCTTGAAGGAGCTTATTGTGTATTTGTTGTCCAGCATGGTAGCGAAATTGACTTAAAGGCTCAGAAATGTATATTGCATTTCCTTTAGAAAGTAAAGAAATCCATGAGGCCATATCAACACTACAAGAATATTGTCGCTCTTTAAGGGTACCAAAAGGATCAGTGAGCAATTCTTTTCGGAACAAAGTAGTTGTAGGCTCACCGATAATGTTGTGCCCACCTTTTAACATCCAATTACCTAAAAATATCCCGTTTAATGGAGTGTCTTCACTATATAACCTTTGTGTTGGATGGGAATCACCGATTAGATTTCCATGATCATCAATACGTACTCGATAAGAAGTAACAAGAGCAAGATTTTTATTGGGATCTTGCTCAAAATAGGCCATCATTTTTTGTATTTTATGCTTATAAAACACGTCATCGTCCATTAAAAAATTTATATACTCACCATTTGATTTTTCTATGAGCATAAGGTCATTGTGAAATTGTCCTAGAGTAGGGATATTTCGAATGTATGTTATATTTTTATAATTTGGTAAGTATTGTTCGCGTATTAAAGTTTCTGTTTCATCATTTGTGCTGTCATCTCCGATGATGATTTCAATATTTGAATAAGTTTGTGCCAATGCACTTTCTAGAGCGATTTTAAAATAATGAGGCCGATTATAAGTGGGAATAAGGATGGAAACGAGAGGTGGATTTTTTTCATTCATCATACATAACTTCCTTTCAGAAGCTTTTTTTTGTAAGAACAATATCTTGGTAACTTGTATATTCATTTCTGCCGCACCATAAACCGTAATGCGGCTTATTAATTATTTCTAGGCCGTACTTATTCAATAGATTGCAAATATCTGTCTCAGGATAAGCAACTGCAAAATTCGGAATATCTTTATTCACAACGTAGCAATTTTCAATTCGATGATAAAAACCTAATGTACTTTGTCCTGCATTTAAATAATAGGACGATTCAGGATTTATTAGAAAGAATGTAATGAAACATCTCCCATCTTTTTTTAATACACGTACAATTTCAGATACGTAATGTTCTAATTCTTTTGGGAGAAGATGCGTAAATACAGAAGTTAAAAAGATAAAATCGAATGTTCCGTCTTCATAGGGAAAACGATATTGAGAGGCATCTTCTTTTCCTTCTGGATTATAGAATTGATTGTATATGTCAACATGTTCAAAGTGAAAATTATTACGCATAGTTGAAATGTTATTTTGACACCAAATAATTCCATCTTTAAACAAATCAAATCCATAATACGCTCCATCATCATTTAAGTAATTCATTAATGGTACAGCCATTCGGCCGACGCCGCAGCCTACATCTAATACTTTTTCATTTGATTTTAAAGCGCCAATTTGAATAAAATGCTTTAGGAACTCTTTTCCAACCTTTTTGAAGTCGCCACCTACATATTGGACGAGTTCAGGAGGGGGGAGTAAAGTCATTTCTTTGTTAAGTTCGCTCATGAGTATACCCCTTTCTTATGTGAGAATATGCAGTAACTCTATTAATGAAATTTTCAATTTGTAGTGAGAGAACACAGGAAAACAATTGTTATATGTAAGGAGATTCCGAAAAAAAATATTTTGTTGGATTAGAAGTGAGAGAAGGATGAGTGAAAATGGGATCTCCTATAGATTAAATCTTTTTTATTCTTTTCTCCAATAAACGCCAAATACATCAATTTTAGTAATAGGGGCTTTTAAATTTCGTTGCTTTCTAAAGTCTGTCACAGCCTCAGCGCATGGTGGTAGCCCATAGTCATCGATAATTATATAGCCACCTTTAGAAACTTTATCATATAAGTTCACGAGACCATCCATTGTGGATTCGTACATATCACCATCAAGCCGTGCAATTGCTATTTTTTCAATTGGTGCTGTTGGTAAAGTATCTTTAAACCAGCCTTTTAAAAATTTTACTTGATCATTTAGTAAATCATATTTTTTAAAATTCTCTTGTACTTGTTCCAAAGAGACGCGTAAGTAATCGAATGTGTGTAAATAATCACCGTAATCTTTTGGATATTGTTCTAGATTCGGTGCTGGCAAACCTTCAAATGAATCTGCGACCCACACATTACGATTCGTAATGTTGTTTGCTTGTAAAAAACCATTCATAAAAATGCATGATCCTCCGCGCCATACACCTGTTTCAATAAAATCTCCTTCTATATTTTCACGAACAACGGTTTCCATTGCCTCTTGTAATTGGTTCATACGTTCTCGACCAATCATGCTATGTGCTGCTCTTGGCCAATCCATTCCATCATGACGTTCACTTTTTGAAACATTTGGTTTTACAATTTTTAAGTTATGGTTTTCAGCATATTGCTTAATGAATAAAGGGAGGGGGACTGTAACTGGTTCGAATTCTAGTTCTTTCGAAATATGTAGAGATGCGGGTAAGTATGCCTCATATTCCAACCATATTTCAAATAAAATTGTCTTCTTTAGCAATTCGAGATAAAGCTGAACAGCAGATTTACTTTCCATATTTGTGCCTCCTGCAAAATGTCATACAACAATATGATTATGTAGATAGCGAATGTTTCATGATTGAATTTAAAATTGAAAAAGCAGTAAAACTGATAACAGTTCTACTGCTAAGTAAAAAATTAAGCAACTTTTTCAATAATAATAGATGCATTTGTACCAAGAGCTAATGATAGCCCAAGTCCTGTAACGATTACTTCAACTAATGATGGAGTTGTCGTAATTTGCGTAATTGCTTGAACAACGATAGGTGCTCCAACTGAGATTAAAGTAGCCCCAGTACCTGGTACAGATACCCCATTTACTTGGATTGTAAGCCCCCCTAATACACTTATTGCCGCAGTATATACGATAACAGTGATTTTATAGAATCCAGTTTCAGCAATAACGAAAGTATCAGCATCTAATTGAGAAATTGCTGTACCAAACTGAGATCCAACAGTATTAAATGGTACTGGAGCATTAAGTCCAAGATCTAAAGAAATTCCAGCGGAGTTAAATGCATACAATCCTGCTGGAAGTCCTAGTCCGGATGGTCCAGTCGGTCCAGTCGGTCCAGTCGGTCCAGTCGGCCCCGTAGGTCCAGTAGCTCCAGTGTCACCAGTCGGCCCCGTAGCCCCAGTGTCACCAGTCGGCCCCGTAGGTCCAGTAGCCCCAGTGTCACCAGTCGGTCCAGTCGGTCCAGTCGGTCCAGTCGGTCCAGTCGGTCCAGTCGGTCCAGTCGGTCCAGTCGGTCCAGT
>NZ_JBNPJZ010000111.1:0-9322 GCF_050312695.1 Bacillus sp. AF62
CACGCGAGTTTTATATTGGTACAGATGGGTATGTACGAGACGGTTTCTTAGATAAATTAAAAGAAAAAGCAATGAAAGTTTTAAAAGGCGAAGCACGTCCAAACGCTGTCTTTCCTTTTATTTGTAAGCTCAATGATGAAAGAGAAGTTGATGATTTAGATAAATGGGAATTTGCGAATCCCATGTTATCAAAGCCATTAAGTGAATATGCTGAAGGCTTATTTGAAACGATGAAGGAAGAATATGAAGATCTAGAAGATGATCCAGACAACCGAATTGAATTCATGACAAAACGAATGAATTTACCTGTTTCGGATTTAGAACGTTCGGTTGCAAAATGGGAAGAAATCGTTGCTACAAATCGTCCATTTCCTGACTTATATGGACGAGAATGTGTTGGAGCTTTAGATTTTGCAAGTATTAGAGATTTCGCTGCTTGCGGTCTTTTATTTAGGGTAGATGGTGAATATATTTTCAAAACTCATTCATTTGTCCGAAAAGAGTTTGTTGATATTTACTATGGATACTCTAAAAAAGCAAAGGAATTTAAAAAAGAGAAATATGCACCAATTAGAGAATGGGAAGAACAAGGTTTGTTAACTGTTGTAGATGAACCGACAATTAATCCTCAACATATTGTCGATTGGTTTGTTGAAATGCGTGACTCTTACGGATTGAAGAAAATTATTGCCGATAATTTCCGTATGGAAGCAATAAGACCGTTATTAGAAGCAGAAAGATTTGAAATAGAAGTTATAAGAAATCCTAGAGCAATTCATAGTTTACTAGCACCTCGAATTGAAATGGCATTCGCAAATAAACAAATCGTTTTTGATGATAATCCTATGATGCGTTGGTATACACAAAACGTATTGGTTGTTATTAAAGCCGATGGTAACAAAGTTTATGAGAAGAAGGAGCCGGTTCGTAGAAAGACTGATGGCTTCCAGTGTTTTGTACATGCTCTTTATAGGGCTGATGAAATACAAGAAGTAACTGATTTTGTTATAGGCGACATTAAATTCTAATACGAGGGGGTGATGACAATTGGATGGATCAGTGATGTATTAAATAAAAACAAAGAAATTGCGTTTATGTTTGATGTAGATATGTTTATCGATACAGCGAACAGAGTTCACATGAAGCGACTAGCGATTGATACCTGTATATCATTTTTAGGAAGAACAATTAGTCAATCGGAATTTAGAGTTAAAAATGGTGAAGCATTTGAAAAGAATGAACTTTATTATCGCTTAAATGTTAGACCAAATAAGAATATGACAGCAAGTACATTCTGGGAAAAATTCATTCAGAAGCTTGTTTATGATAATGAGTGTTTAGTTATACAAGCGGATGACGAGGATTTACTTATTGCTGATGACTTTCAACATAATGAATACGCTGTTTTTGAAGATACATTTACGAATGTAGTAGTAAAAGATTATGAATTTAAGAGAAGTTTTAAACAGAGTGAAGTTATCCATTTAAAATATCGAAATGATAAGTTATCACCGCTTATTGATGGACTCTTTGCTGATTATGGCGATTTATTCGGCAGAATTTTAAGTTCTCAGAAACGAAAAAATCAAATTCGTGGCACGGTTGATATGGATATAATCGGTGCTAAAACACAAGAACAGGTAGATAAGTTACAAAAATTCATAGATGACATGTATCAAGCGATCGGTAAGAAAGATATCGCTATTGTCCCACAGCAAAAAGGAATTGAGTACAAAGAAGTTTATAATGGCTCTGCTAATGGTCCTAGTGTGGAAGAAATAAATAAAGTAACAAATGGTTTCTTAAATCAAGTAGCGATGTCAATGGGAATACCTACAGCTTTAATATATGGCGAAATGGCTGATATTGAGAAGCAAACGAAAAATTACATGAATTTCACAGTAAAACCTTTGTTAAAAAAGATTTCTGATGAAGTAAACGTTAAATTTTTTGAAATGAATGAGTATCTTGAAGGGCAAAGAGTTGAGGTTAAATCTATTTCTTATCAGACTATATTCGAGCTTGCGGAAAGTATTGATAAGCTCATTTCTTCAGGTGCTTTTAAAGGTAATGAGGTTAGATTAGAAGTTGGTTATGATATCTCAGACGATCCAAATTTAAATAAACATTATATTACGAAAAATTATGCTGAAATGAATGCTGGAGGTGAGAATATAAATGACGGTGAAAATTGACGTTAAAGGACCAATTATATCTAATGATGAAGCTTGGATTTATGATTGGTTTGAAATGGATGCTGCAAGCCCAGGTAAAATTTCAAAAGAACTAACTAATGCCAACGGTGAGGATTTAATTGTATCGATTAACAGTCCCGGTGGTTATGTGCACGAAGGATCAGAAATTTATACAGCGCTGAAAAATTATCCTGGTCATGTGGAAGTTCAAATTGTCGGTTTGGCTGCAAGTGCAGCTTCTGTTATTGCGATGGCTGGTGATAAAGTCCGAATTTCACCTACAGCACAAATTATGATTCACAATGCTTCTATGTGGAATGGTGGAGATCATCGTGATATGGAAAAAGCTGCTGAAATGTTGAAAACGACTGATCGAGCAATTGTAAACGCCTATATCATTAAAAGTGGTAAATCAGAAGAGGAACTACTTCATATGATGGCTGAAGAAACTTGGATGGGTCCACAACAAGCATTAGAAAATAATTTTGTGGATGAAATCATGTTTATGGATAATCAGGTTAAAATGACAGCGTCAGCTTCTACTGCTGCCATGCTTCCACAAAAGGTAATCGATGGTTTTAGAAATGGAACAATGAACAAAAGCCAAGGGATTACAAAAGAAGATTTAAATGCAGCGTTATCAGGTTTGAAAAATGAAATTTTGAATGATTTACAAACGAATACAAATCCAAAAGAGCCTATTCAAAAGCCTGTTCATACAAAACAGAATTTGAGTACGCTCTTTTTAACTTTAGGAGGAAAATAAAATATGGTTATTAAGTTTAATAATTTTGAAGAGAAGAAACTAGCTTTCGCGAAAGCAACACAAGAAGGTACAGCGGAAGAACAATCAGCAGCGTTAAATTCCATGATTGAAGCACTTGCTACAGATGTTCGTTCAGATATTTTAAATCAAGTGAATGAATCAATGGTAGATCGTTCTATTATGCAATCTCGCGGTGCTAATGTACTAACAAGTGAAGAAATGAAGTTCTTTAATGCTGTTGTTGAAGATGGTGGTTTTAAATCTACTGAAACTTTACCTAAGACAACACAAGAGAGAATTTTTGATGATTTAGTTCAAGGTCATCCGTTACTAGAGCATATCGGTTTAGAGAATTTAGGAGCCGTGACAGAATTTATTTATGGAGATTCAGAGGGGGCAGCTGTATGGGGACCTTTATTTGGTGATATTAAAGGGCAATTAAATGCTACATTCCGAAAAGAATCAATTACTCAACTGAAATTAACTGCATTTATTCCATTAGCGAATGATATGTTAAAGCTTGGTCCAGTATGGGTGGAACGATATGTTCGTACTATGATTACAGAAGCGATGTCAGTAGGTTTAGAACGTGGTTTTGTAGCTGGTACGGGTAAAAATGAACCTATTGGATTATTAAAAGACCCTAGCGGAAGTGTCACGAATGGAGTATATCCCGATAAAAAAGTTGCTGGAACTTTAACTTTTGAGCCTGGTCGCAAAACAATTAATGAATTAAAAGGCGTGGTCAAATTATTGGCTAAAAAATTAAATCCTGATGGTAAAACAGATGCAGATCGACCAAAAAATATTGCTGGTAAAGTAGTTATGGTAACAAATCCATTCGATACTTTTGATATTCAAGCAAATGCTACGATTCAAAATGCGGCAGGTGTATATGTAACGAGCTTACCTTTTAATCCAATCCCAACAGAATCTGTATTTGTACCTCAAGGACAAGTGGTTTTCTTTGTTAAAGGGGAATACATTGCAGCGATGGGTGGAACAGAGCCAATCAAAAAGTATGAAGAAACATTAGCTTTAGAAGATGCAACTGTTTATATTGCTAAACAATATGCTACAGGTAAACCAAAGGATAAATACACTTCACAAGTTTATACATTGAAACTTGAAGAAGTAACGCCACCGACACAAGGATGATGTGAATGGATAAGGTAATTTCGAATGGAGTATTACAGGAATTTAAAGATAGGATGCACTTGGGTGATGAGGAAGATGATAACCTAAAGCGCATCCTTTCTACGTCTAACAAGGCGTTACTTAGGATTTGCGGGAGTTATGATTTAAATAATGACGAGGAGTTCAAAGAATTAGTCTTTGAACGCTCTCGTTATGTTTATAACGATGCATTAGAGTATTTTGACAAGAATTTTTTAAGTCAGATTAATAGTTTAGGCATCGATAAAGCATTAGAAGAAATTAAATTGGACGGTGATTAATATGCGTCCTTTTCAGTATAAAAAACCACTGAATACAGGTGATTGTAGAAATCGAATTATCATTGAGCAACCTGAAGTAATAAAAGATGATTTGAATCAAGAAGTTGAAACAGGTAATTGGCAAGAAGTAAAAAAAGCATGGGCAATGATAAAAACGGTAAAAGGTTCGGGGTACATTGAAGCTTCGGCATCACAATCTACACGAATTTATCGGTTTGTGATGCCTTATACAGCAGGTATTACAGAATTAATGAGAATCAATATGAAAGGTCGTATCTTTGATATTATCGAACCGCCAATGAATGATGATGAAATGTATCAAACATTGACTATTATCGCAAAGGAGCATATTTGATATGAATGATTTTGCGAGCGAACTTGCTAGAGAATTACAAAGATATGCAAATGTTGTGGAAGAAGAATTACTGACAGCGCAAGAAGAAGTTGCTGATGTTGCTGTAGAAAAATTAAAGCAAGGTAGTCCTAAAAAAACAGGGGCATATCGTAAAGGATGGCGTAAGAAAAAAGAAGGTAATAGTGTTGTCGTCCACAATTCACAAGGACAATTAACGCATCTTTTAGAAAATGGACATGCGAAAGTTGGAGGTGGGCGTGTTCCGGCTCAAGTGCATATTCGTCCAGTTGAAGAGTATGTAATTAATGAATTGCCAAGGCGTATCGAGAGAGCGGTTCAAGAATGACATTAGGTGAATTAACAAAAATCCTTGAAGCTACAGGTTATCCTGTGGCTTATTCGCATTTCATAGCAACGCCAGGAAAGCCAGTACCAGTGCCACCTTATATTTGTATCCTTGTTGATGGATCAGCAAATTTAATGGCTGATAATAAGGTGTATTACAAGATAGACGATGCAAATATTGAACTTTACACAAATAAAAAAGATTTAGTTGCAGAAGAAAAACTTGAAAAAGTCCTAGACGATCATGAAATTCCTTATGACTCATATGGGACTTTTATTGAATCTGAAAAAATGTATCAAAAAATATATGAAACGAGGTTGATTTAAATGAATGAAAATAAAGTAGCTTTTGGTCTGAAAAATGTCTACTATGCACTCTATGAAATTAAAGATGGCGCAATTACATTCAGTACACCGATTCGATTACCAGGTGCAGTTGAATTAACCTTTGAACCACGAGGAGATCTAATTGAGTTCTACGCTGATGACATGCTGTACTATGCAGCAAGCAATAACCAAGGTTATGACGGTACGCTATCCATCGCGACAATTCCAGAGCAATTTGCAGTTGATGCATTGGGAGAGGAATTAGACACAGAAGATGGTGTATTAAATGAATTAGCTGACGCAAAAGGAAAACCATTTGCTTTATTGTTTGAATTCGATGGCGATGTACGAGCGACTCGACATGTTATGTTTAACTGCGCAGCAAGTCGTCCAACAATTGCATCTAAAACGAAAACAAATTCAGCAGAACCTAACACAAATGAACTTAAATTTGTATCAAGCCCTATTGATATTAACGGAAAACGTATGGTTAAAACGAAAACTACAACTAAATCAAAACAAGAAATCTATAAT
This sequence comes from Bacillus sp. AF62, assembly GCF_050312695.1. Classification (NCBI taxonomy): domain Bacteria; kingdom Bacillati; phylum Bacillota; class Bacilli; order Caryophanales; family Bacillaceae; genus Bacillus; species Bacillus sp. AF62. Next base: position 5,980 of record NZ_JBNPJZ010000111.1, read on the forward strand.
AATTGGTACAAAAAAGTGTATACAAAGTTACCTGTAGTACCAAAAGGGGCGTAAGTGAATGGAAAAGACAATTACAATAGACGGGAAAAAAGTCAGATTAAAAGCTACAGCAGCAACAGTTAAGCGATATAAAGCACAATTCAGACGGAATTTATTTGCTGATTTGATGGGATTAGGGGCAATTAGTGCAGTAACTTCACCAGGTGGCTCACAACAGCCAATTGATATGTCTAATGTTGATTTAAGCAATGTGGATTTTGAACTTATTTATGACTTAACTTGGTTATACGCTAAAACGGCTGATCCGAATATTCCTGATCCTATGACATGGCTGGATGAATTTGAAGAATTCCCAATTGAAGAAATCATGCCAGAGGTAATGGAATTAGTTCAGCTCACTATGGGAGCAAAAAAAAATAAAGAAAAACAATGGAGAGCAAGGGACATTCAGTGATGAAGAATTTACCACTGAATGTCCCTTGCTCTTTGTTATAAAGCAAATTTAACACAAGGTGACTTAGAAGAAATGACCGTTGGTGATTGCTTTGATTACATTGCTGAATTTGCTGAATTAGAGAATCCAGATAAAGAAAAAGTTAGAAAAGCAGGTCAAAAAGACTTCGATTCATTCTAAGGAAGGAGTGAGAAAATGGCAGGAAGAATTAAAGGGATTACGATTGAAATTAATGGTAATACCGGGCCGTTACAAAACGCTCTAAAAGATGTTAATAAACAAAGCGATTTTTTAGCTAAAGAACTAAAAGACGTCGAGCGTTTGTTAAAGTTCAATCCTGGTAATGTGGAAGCATTAGCGCAAAAACAACAGTTACTTACACAGCAGATTGAAAATACAACGCAAAAACTAGATAAATTGAAAGCAGCGGAACAACAAGTACAAGCTCAATTTCAAAACGGTAAAATTTCTGAAGAACAATATCGTGCATTCAGGCGTGAAATTGAATTTACAGAAGGATCGCTTAATGGTCTGAAAAATAAACTCGGAAGCATGAAAGCTGAGCAAGAGAATGTAGCGAGTTCTACAAGGCAATTAGAAACATTGTTTAGAGCTACAGGAAAAAGCGTTGATGATTTTGCAGGAGCATTAGGAAATCGTCTTGTGAATGCAATTCGAAATGGAACAGCTACAAGTCGTCAGTTAGAGCAGGCAATTGGAATTATTGGCCGTGAAGCATTAGGTGCAGGAACAGATATTGATAAATTGCAACGAGCTCTTCGGTCTGTGGATGCTGGAAACTCAATACGGCAAGTGCAAAATGAATTAAGAGATTTACAACAAGAAGCTGGAAGAACTGAGAAAAAGTTTGAAGGATTAAAAGTAGGATTAGAAAATGTTATCGGTGGATTAGCAGCTGGTGGCGGAATTGCAAAGGCTATTGAAAAAGCAATGGACATGTCAAAGCTACAAACGAAGATTGATATCTCTTTCGATGTTCCTGAGTCCTCAAAGAAATCAGTAGAGGAAGCAGTAAGAGGCATTTCAGCATATGGATTAGATGCTGAAGAATCGCTTGAAGGTGTAAGAAGACAATGGGCTTTAAATAAAAATGTTAGTGATGAAGCAAATGCTTCATTTGTAAAAAGCGCAGCTGTTATTTCTAAAGCATATGCAGGTATAGATTTCACTGAATTAATTCAAGAAACAAATGAAATAGGAAATGAATTAGGGATTTCCCAAGAGGGCGCTCTTGGGATGGCTGATGCATTACTAAAAATGGGCTTCCCACCAGAACAATTAGATATTATTGCTGAATATGGTGGACAGTTGACGAGAGCAGGATACAACGCTGAAGAAGTGCAAGCTATTATGGCAGCTGGGGTTGAAACTGGTACCTGGAATATTGATAATCTTTTAGATGGTCTAAAAGAAGGGCGTATCAAAGCAGCTGAGTTCGGCCAAGGTGTCGATAAAGCAATGAAAGAAGCTCTTGAAGGTACACAAATTTCAGCAGAGCAAGTTGAAAAATGGGGTCAAGCTGTCGCTAATGGTGGTAAAGAAGGTTCAGCAGCTATGACTGAGATCGCACAAGCCTTATCACAAGTTGAAGATGAAACAAAGCGTAATGAATTAGGCGTTAAATTTTTCGGTACAATGTACGAGGATCAAGGGCGAAACATCATTAATACTTTGCTAGGTGCGAAAGATAAAACGGTTGATTTTGGAAAACAACAAGATAAATTGAATGATTCCATTAAGAAAATGGATGCAAACCCAGCGGTTAAATTCCAAAAGGCGATGCAAGATTTACAAATGGCTCTCAAACCTGTTCTTGGAGTTATCGCTGATGTTGTTGCTAAAATAGCGGATTGGATTTCTAATAATCCTAAATTAGCGGCTACGTTGGCAGCTATAGCAGTAGCTATTGGTGTAATTTCAGGAGCATTTATGGCTTTAGCACCAATCGTTGTCGTCATATCGAGTATAGGTTTAGCAATGACAGGTTGGATAGCTCTATTCGGTGTGATTGTTGCAGCTGTAGTTGCTTTAGGTATTACTATATATCAAAATTGGGATTCTATAAGTCAATGGACGATAGATACCTTTAATTCTATAGGTAAATATTTATCTGAATTGTGGAGTGGAATAGTCGAAACAGCATCATCTTGGTTATCTTCGCTTGTAGAATCAGTGTCTGGTTGGTGGGCTTCTCTAGTAGAATCAACGACAATGTGGCTATCTTCACTTGTCGAAACGGCATCGTCTTATTGGTCATCCCTAGTAGAAACGGCTTCTACATGGCTATCTTCTCTAGTAGAAACAGCCTCAGGATGGTTTTCTTCTTTAATTGATACAGCTGTAGGTTGGCTCTCCTCTTTGGTTGAGACGGCATCTACTTGGTGGTCATCTTTGGTAGAAACAGCAACTCAATTTTTCATACAACTATACCAAAAATGGCAAGAAATTTGGAATTCTATACTTACATTCTTAGATCCAATTATTTCATTAATTTCAACGGTACTACAAGCTGGATGGTTATTAATCCAAGCTGGAGCGCAAATTGCTTGGGCGGCAATATCTCAATATATTATTCAACCAATTCAACAAGCTTATGAATGGGTAAGTACAAAAATTGGCGAATTAGTTACATGGCTTGGTACACAATGGGAAATTGCAAAAGCGGTAGCGCAAGTTGCGTGGGGATTATTTAAACAGTATATCATTCAACCGGTTCAGGAAACTTGGACTTTAGTGAAGCAAAAATTTACTGATTTAGTTTCTTGGCTTGGTTCACAGTGGGAATTAGCGAAGTCTTAGAACCTGTTTAAAATCTTTTTAATAAAATCGCTACACCTGCCAATAAGCAACTCTGTCTGCTATTTTCAA
>NZ_JBNPJZ010000041.1:0-155492 GCF_050312695.1 Bacillus sp. AF62
CCAGTCGGTCCAGTCGGTCCAGTCGGTCCAGTCGGTCCAGTCGGTCCAGTCGGTCCAGTCGGTCCAGTCGGTCCAGTTGGCCCCGTAGGCCCCGTAGGTCCAGTTGGCCCGGTAGGTACAGTCGGCCCCGTAGGCCCCGTAGGTCCAGTCGGTCCAGTTGGCCCGGTCGGCCCAGTCGGAAGGGTAAACGGTGGTATCGGTGGTAATGTAGGTCCTACAAGATTAGGGTCAAATGCACTAGCTGATAAAGATTCATCGGGATTTAATCCATTTGAATAATTATTATTTGACATAAATTCACCTCCATAAAGCGTTCATTATATAGTAGATGCAAAACCGAAAGAAAATGACACGGACATTTGAATTATTGAAAAGAAATCTTAAACTACTTGAACAATTTAAAAAAATGGAAAGTTTAGTATATGTATAACATATGATTGATTTGGAAGAGGGTGATTATGTTGAACAAGCAAGGAATTACAATTAGTCTATGTATGATTGTTCGAGATGAGGAGGAGACAATAGCCCGTTGTTTAGACACAGTTGAAAAAATTGTGGATGAAATTATAGTGGTTGATACAGGCTCCGTCGATCGAACGAAAGAAATCGTAGAGAAATACACTTCTAACATATATGATTTCCAGTGGATTGATGATTTTGCAGCAGCAAGAAATTTTTCTTTTTCAAAAGCGACGCAAGAGTATATATTGTGGCTAGATGCAGATGACGTATTATTAGAAGATGCTCAAGAAGCATTGAAACTTTTAAAAAGAGAATTAGATCCTAAAATTGATGCTGTTTCGATGCCTTATCATCTTGCGATGGATTCTAACGGGAAACCTTTATATTGTACAAAAAGAAATCGACTTGTAAAGCGTGAAAAACAATTCCAATGGTTTGGAAAGGTTCATGAGTATTTAGCTATTTCTGGTGAGGTTTTTAGTAGTAATGTTGCTATTACACATAAAAAAGAAAAAAAAGTAACAAATCGTAATTTGAAAATTTTTCAAAATACTGTAGCGGCAGGAGAAGAATTGAGTCCGAGAGATTTATTTTATTACGCAAATGAATCTACGGATAACCAAAAATATGATGATGCAGTTCTTCTATATGAAACATTTCTTAATCAAGACGAAGGATGGTATGAAGAAAAAATTTATGCATGTGGTAAGTTAGGAGATTGCTATGCAAAGCTCGGAATGTGGGAGAAGGCAATCGAATCTTGTGTGAAGTCGTTTCGGTATGGCGTCCCTAGAGGAGAGAATTGTACAAGAATAGGATATATATATATGGAACAAGAAAAATATAATGAAGCGATATTTTGGTTTAAACTTGCAACGGAAGTACCAATGGCAACGGAAAGTCCTTTCCATAGTCCAGCTAGCTACACATGGCTACCCTATTTACAAATATGTATTTGTTATAGCAGGTTAGGGGAGCAGGATAAAGCGTATTATTACAATGAATTAGCAGCTTCTTATGTTCCGAATAATGCTGCAATTGAATATAACCGTAAATATTTTCGGGGAGTTTTTGATAAACCATATAAAGTGTAATAGGTTTCGTTTTTTAGAAATGATTTATCGTTATTCTAACTCTAATAGATTGGTTATATATTAGAGTATCAGTAACGTAACCAATATAAATAAAAGGTTTTATACTACTATTTGTGGGCTAATAATCAGTGGGGGATGAACAAAATCTGCACTTTATAGAATTCATATGAGATTTATATTTCTAATTCAATTTGCATAAGGAGTGTGTGAAATGAGTCGCGAAAAAAGTTCTTTATATGAAGAAAAATCCGAGCATTATTATAATGCAGCGAATCCGAATTTATTAAAGCATATAAAAAAGGAATGGAAAGAAGTTCTTGATATTGGTTGCTCGAGCGGTGCATTGGGAGCAGCTATTAAAGAAAACGGTACACGTGTATCAGGAATTGAGGCATTTCCAGAGGCGGCAGAAAAAGCGAAGGAAAGACTAGATCATATTATTTTAGGGGATATAGAAAAAATAGATCTTCCTTATGAGGAGGGGCAATTTGATTGCGTCATATTTGGGGATGTATTAGAGCATTTATTTAATCCATGGGCTGTAATAGAAAAAGTAAAGCCATATATAAAGCAAAATGGTGTGATTTTAGCAAGTATACCAAACGTTGCTCATATTTCAGTATTAGCTCCCTTGCTTGCTGGAAATTGGACGTATACAGAATATGGTTTATTAGATAAAACACATATTCGTTTCTTTACATTCAATGAAATGCTAAGAATGTTTTTAAAAGCAGGATATTCAATTAGTAAAGTAGATCGTGTATATGTTGATCATAAAATGTATGAGCCGCTTATTGAGGAGTTATATGGAATTTGTAAAAAATATCGTCTTGGAAGTGGCTTCATGGCTGAGACAGTTGTATTTCAGTATATTATTGAAGCTGAAAAATCACAATTATGAGTGCTGCAGACAAAACAATATTATTTGTTACATGTATAAATGATCGGAAATTGTATGCAAACTGCGTGCGACATATATTGCAATTGTTAGTACCGCCAGGATATATTGTCCAATTTATGCCGATTCGAAATGCGAAAAGTATGACGAGTGGATACAATCAAGCCATTTCGCATCCAGCAAAGTATAAAGTGTATATACATCAAGATGTTTTTATTATAAATAGAGCCTTTTTATACGGATTACTTCAATTATTTGAGGAACATGAACATCTTGGTATGATTGGGATGGTTGGAGCGCAATATGTTCCTCCAACTGGTGTATGGAACGAAGGGCGTGGAATTGTAGGAAAGGTCATTGGTTATATGAATGATTTGTTTTATATGGCAAGTTTAGAACAACCGTATCATGAATCAAAAACATTTATTCCTGTAGAATGTATTGATGGTTTATTAATGGCGACACAATATGATGTTCCGTGGCGAGAAGACTTATTTGACGGATTTGATTTTTATGATGTATCTCAATCGTTTGAATTTAAAAAAGCAGGATATACAGTTGGTGTACCTGTACAGCGCGATGCTTGGTGTATCCATTATCATTTTGATGTGAATATGACGAACTATGAAAAGTATCGAAAAATATTTGTGGAACACTATATGTCAGATATAAATAAGGAAGAATAAAAGGGGGGACAAAAATGAAAGATCATACAATATTAGTCGTTGTTTGTGTAAATAATGAGGAGCTTTTCAAACAATGTGAGAGCCAAATAAGAAACATTTTTGTTCCCCCTGGTTATGTCGTACAAATTTTTCCGATACGAGATGCACAAAGTATGGCGAGTGCATACAACCGAGCCCTTTCATATCCAGCGAAATACAAAGTGTATATACATCAAGATACATATCTTATTAATCGAGACATGTTTTCTACACTTATATCTCTTTTTAAAGAAAATGAAAAGCTTGGTTTAATAGGAGTCGCTGGAGCTCAGTTTTTACCGAATAACGGGATATGGTGGGAAGGAAAAAATTTAGTAGGGAAAGTGATTGAGTATAGAAGACAGAATTATCAATTATTAAATTTAGATCAGGTTTTTTATGGTAATCAACCATTTTTGTCAGTTCAGGCAATTGATGGTTTATTCATGGCAACGCAGTATGATATTCCGTGGCGAGAAGATTTGTTTCAAGGGTTTCACTTTTATGATGTGTCACAGTCTTTAGAGTTTCAAAGGGCTGGTTATTTAATCGGTATCCCAAATCAAGCAAATTTATGGTGTATTCATTACAACGGGGATGAGTTTGATGCGGATACATATGAGAAGTACCGGAAAGTGTTTGTAGAACATTACAAAGATATATTATCTCCATCATAAAGGAGAGATGCAAAGTGAAAGGAATTATTTTAGCAGGTGGTACTGGATCTAGATTATATCCAATAACGAAAGTAACGAATAAACATTTACTTCCTGTTGGTCGGTATCCGATGATTTATCATGCGGTATATAAGCTAAAACAATGTGATATTACAGATATTATGATTATTACAGGTAAAGAGCATATGGGGGATGTTGTTAGCTTTTTAGGAAGTGGTCATGAATTTGGCGTGTCCTTTACGTATCGTGTGCAAGATAAAGCAGGCGGTATTGCACAGGCGTTAGGGCTTTGTGAAGATTTCGTCGGGAATGATCGTATGGTAGTTATATTAGGGGATAATATTTTTTCAGATGATATTCTTCCGTATGTTGAAGAGTTTGCAAATCAAAAAGAAGGTGCGAAAGTGCTATTGCAATCTGTAGAAGATCCCGAAAGATTTGGCGTAGCACATATTCAAAACCGAAAAATAGTTAAAATTGAAGAAAAGCCGAAAGAGCCGAAAAGTTCTTATGCGGTTACGGGAATTTATTTGTATGATTCGAAAGTCTTTTCTTATATTAAAGAATTAAAACCTTCTGCACGGGGAGAACTTGAAATTACAGATATAAATAATTGGTATTTAAAACGAGGGGTACTTACTTATAATGAAATGAGCGGCTGGTGGACTGATGCGGGAACTCATGCTTCGCTTCAAAAGGCGAATACGTTAGCACGGGGTATTAATTTTGGGAAACAGTTTAACGGAGAATAGGTGAGAATATGAAAGTTGTAGAAACAAATTTTACCGATGCAAAATTGTTAGAACCGAGGTTGTTTGGAGACGAGCGTGGCTTTTTTTCAGAGAGCTATAATAAGCAGGTGCTAGAAACATTAGGGATAACGTATTCATTTGTACAGGATAACGTATCTTATTCGGCTAAGGCAGGAACGATTCGGGGACTACACTTTCAAAAAAAACCGAAAGCACAAACGAAACTCATTCAAGTTATGCAAGGGGCAATTTATGATGTTATCGTTGATTTACGAAAAAAATCACCAACATTTAAACAATGGAAAGGATATATTTTAAGTGCAGATAACCATCGGCAGTTACTAGTGCCAAAAGGATTTGCGCATGGATTTTGCACGCTTGTCCCGCATACTATCGTTATGTATAAAGTAGATGAATATTATAGCGCAAAGCACGACTCTGGATTACTTTGGGAAGATAAAGATTTAGCAATTCCTTGGCCAGTAACAGATCCTATATTGTCCGATAAGGATCAGATATTGCCATTACTAGAGGAATATGAAGATAGTTTTTAAGTAGGAGAGTTGTTTATGAATATATTAGTAACAGGTGGGGCTGGATTTATTGGAAGTAATTTCGTTCATTACATGCTACAAAGTTATGAATCATATAAAATTATTAATTACGATGCATTAACATATAGCGGGAATTTAAATAACGTAAAATCTCTTCAGAATCACCCGAATTACTTTTTTGTAAAAGGAGAAATTCAAAATGGAGAGCTATTAGAATACGTTATAAAAGAGCGAGACGTACAAGTGATTGTAAATTTTGCAGCTGAATCACATGTGGACCGTAGTATTGAAAATCCGATTCCTTTTTATGATACAAATGTAATTGGGACGGTCACTTTATTAGAACTAGTTAAAAAATATTCGCATATAAAACTTGTGCAAGTATCAACGGATGAAGTGTATGGCTCTTTAGGGAAAACAGGGAAGTTCACAGAGACAACGCCGTTAGCTCCAAATAGTCCGTATTCTTCAAGTAAGGCGAGCGCGGACATGATAGCTTTATCTTACTATAAAACATATCAATTACCGGTTATAGTAACGCGTTGTTCTAATAATTATGGGCCGTACCAGTATCCCGAAAAATTAATTCCGTTAATGGTTACGAATGCACTGGAAGGAAAAAAACTACCATTATATGGTGATGGTTTAAATATAAGAGATTGGTTACATGTAACAGATCATTGCAGTGCGATTGACGTTGTGCTGCATAAGGGACGTGTAGGAGAAGTATATAATATAGGTGGCAATAATGAAAAAACAAATGTAGAAGTTGTGGAACAAATTATCACTCTTTTAGGAAAAACAAAAAAAGACATTGAATATGTTACAGATCGTTTAGGGCACGATCGTCGTTATGCGATTGATGCAGAGAAAATGAAGACTGAATTTGATTGGGAACCGAAATATACGTTTGAACAAGGATTACAAGAGACGGTGAAATGGTATGAAAAGAATAAGGAATGGTGGAAACCACTAAAAGACCAGTAAGGGGCATGTTACATGAAAGAGAGGGTTATCATAACAGGAGCAAACGGTCAATTAGGAAAGCAACTATTTGAAGAGTTAAACTCTGAAGAATATGATATATATCCATTTGATAAAAAGTTATTAGATGTGACAAATATATCCCGAATACAACAAGTAGTACAAGAAATAAAACCACATATAATTATTCATTGTGCTGCCTATACGAAAGTAGATCATGCGGAGAAAGAACAGGATCTTGCATATAGAATAAATGCAATCGGAGCTAGAAATGTAGCGGTTGCTTCACAATTAGTAGGGGCGAAGCTAGTTTATATTAGTACTGATTATGTATTTCAAGGCGCTAGACCAGATGGATACGACGAATTTCATAGTCCAGCGCCGATAAATATATATGGAGCCTCTAAGTATGCGGGGGAGCAGTTCGTCAAAGAGTTACATAATAAATATTTTATCGTTCGCACATCGTGGCTATATGGTAAATATGGAAATAATTTCGTGAAAACGATGATGCGATTAGGAAAAGAAAGAGATGAAATATCTGTTGTAGCGGATCAAGTTGGCTCGCCTACGTATGTGGCGGATTTAAATATGGTTATTAATAAGCTCATTCATACTTCTTTATACGGTACATACCACGTATCAAACAGAGGCTCATGCTCTTGGTTTGAATTTGCACAAAAGATATTTTCGTATGCAAATATGAAAGTGAATGTATTACCTGTTTCAACGGAAGAATTCGGGGCTGCAGCTGCGAGGCCCAAATATTCTATTTTTCAACACAACATGCTACGATTAAATGGTTTTTCACAAATGCCTTCTTGGGAAGAAGGATTAGAGCGGTTTTTTATAGAAACCAAAAGTCATTAACAACTTTCTGTTAATGACTTTTTTGTTTGCCTTTAAGCGGTTTTATGGTACTATAATTATAGTATCAGGTACTAATAACAAGTATAAGTATTTCTGGGAGGATATATCATGGAACTATTACAAGGGAAAACATTTGTTGTTATGGGCGTTGCGAACCAAAGAAGTATTGCATGGGGAATTGCTCGCTCTTTGCATAATGCAGGTGCAAAATTAATATTCACATATGCAGGAGAACGTTTAGAAAGAAATGTTCGTGAATTAGCGGACACATTAGAAGGACAAGAATCACTTGTATTACCTTGTGATGTAACGAATGATGAGGAACTTACAGCTTGCTTTGAAACAATTAAACAAGAAGTAGGTACTATTCACGGTGTAGCACATTGTATTGCTTTTGCAAATCGCGATGACTTAAAAGGTGAATTTGTAGATACTTCTCGCGATGGATTTTTACTTGCACAAAATATTAGTGCATTCTCTTTAACAGCTGTAGCAAGAGAAGCGAAGAAAGTAATGACAGAAGGCGGAAATATTTTAACGTTAACATACCTTGGCGGCGAGCGCGTTGTGAAAAATTATAACGTTATGGGTGTTGCGAAAGCTTCATTAGAAGCGAGCGTGAAATATTTAGCGAACGATTTAGGTCAACATGGTATTCGCGTCAACGCTATTTCTGCAGGACCAATTCGTACGTTATCTGCAAAAGGTGTAGGCGATTTCAACTCAATCTTAAGAGAAATTGAGGAGCGCGCACCACTTCGTCGTACAACAACTCCAGAAGAAGTTGGCGATACAGCAGTATTCCTATTCAGTGATTTAGCACGCGGTGTAACAGGAGAAAACATTCACGTTGATTCAGGGTATCATATCCTAGGATAAATATAATATTAATTTTTAAAGGACAATCTCTAAATGCTGAGATTGTCCTTTTTATTTGTTCTGAGAAAGAACGATTTTTAACGAAAGTTCTTACCACGTGATGAATATAACTATAATAGTACACGATTTATTCAGCTACGTATGGAAGTGGGAGGGACGAGTGTGAAGAATAAAAATAAAAGTTCAACAGTTGGAAAACCGTTGTTATATATTGCGCAAGTGAGTTTAGAACTTGCTGCACCGAAAATAAAAAGGATTATCCTGACAAACTTTGAAAATGAAGATCAAAAAGAGCAAAGTAATAGACAAGAAAATATTGTAAGCAGTGCTGTGGAAGAGGTAATAGAGCAAGAACAACAAGAAGAGCAGCAAGTGGAAGAAAAAATAGAAGAAGAGGAAAAAGAAGAACAGACAGAGCAAGAACAGCCAGAACAGCAAGAGCCAGTAAGAACTGTCCCGTATAATAAATCATTTAAGGATATGAATAATGATGAAAAAATTCATTTTTTATTAAACCGCCCTCATTACATTCCGAAAGTAAGGTGCAGAATAAAAACAGCTACAGTTTCTTATGTTGGATCGATCATATCGTATCGTAATGGCATTGTATCTATTATGCCGCAAAATAGTATGAGAGATATTAGGTTGTCTATAGATGATATCCAATCGATTAGTATGGCCGGCTTTTAAATATGTAAAGGTGGTAGAATGCTTCTACCACCCCAATAGTTTTTTAGTTTACTTTACGATAGAAACGTCGCGTAAGCATTGAATCGCACAGAAACAGCTTAAATCAACAGTAAGGCAAGTAGTTGTCGATATTAATCTTGCATTTGGTACAGCTAAAAACGTACAAATTGGATCGTCACCAGGTGGTACTGGAGTACCGTCACCTAATACTACAGTTAATACACGTAGCACAGCACAGCTATCATCATCTACGCTTTCCACACGGAAAATTGGAGATCGGCAGCTAGTAAGGCTTGCTGATGGTGCAAATGCTTCAAAAGGTTCTCCAGTTTTTGTGTATAAAATAAAAGGGCGTGTATTTGCTACTGATGCAGTATTATGTGCACCTAAGAATGGGATTTCACAACCAGATCCACATGTTGTTGTAGAACAATCTTGTAATTCATTGATGAATTTTACAACGTCAACTACACAATGAGAAGAGCCATGGTGTTTATTTTCGTTACAACTCATTAATGTCACTCCTTATCTTCTTGTTTGTATTTACATTAATAAGATATTGGAGTCGAGGAGATTTGGTCACAATCTCAAGACCTTTTTTTTTAAATAGGCGAAAGAGGATAAGGGAAGGTGGAATTATGCTGTTTACAAGCTGGCTTTTATTTTTTATTTTTGCGTTAGCTGCTTTTAGGCTCACTCGTTTAATTGTATATGATAAAATAACAGCCTTTTTGCGAAGACCATTTATTGATGAATTAGAGATTACGGAGCCGGATGGAAGTGTATCAACGTTTACAAAAGTTAAAGGTAATGGATTAAGAAAGTGGATTGGCGAATTATTAAGCTGTTATTGGTGTACAGGTGTATGGGTTAGTGCTTTTTTATTAGTTTTATATAATTGGATTCCTATCGTTGCGGAGCCGTTACTTGCATTATTAGCCATTGCAGGAGCAGCAGCAATCATTGAAACAATTACAGGATATTTTATGGGAGAATAATATATTTTCATAATACGAGAAAAAGCGGAGTTTAAAAGAATGAGGGAACGGAAATAAAGAGTTGTTCATATAGTAAATAGACAGAATTGACAGTAGAGGAGATGTTTGCTGTGAGCAATAATCCAAGGCAAAATTCATATGACCTGCAGCAGTGGTATCATATACAGCAACAACACCAAGCACAACAACAGGCATATCAAGAACAATTACAACAACAAGGATTTGTGAAGAAAAAGGGATGCAATTGTGGGAAAAAGAAGAACGCAATAAAACAATATGAAGAATGAAACACTCATGCTACTGTGAGTGTTTTTTATTATATATAAAAAGCGGTATTTCTGTATTAGAAATACCGCTTTTTACTAACTAATTTGTGCAACTGTTAATGCTGCTGCGCGGATGTCTACAGTTCCAATTAACTGAACTGGCACAATTTGAATTAAGTCACCAGGATTTAAGTTAATAAGAATAACACCACTGGATACATCTACTTCACCAGTACCAATAACGTTAGAACGAACTGCTGTACCTGATCCAGGAATAATGTTAGCTGGCGTATTTAATGATAAGAAGAAACGACCAGCTTCTGGTGCAACAGGTGAGTTATCAAGACTAATTGTTAATGTATAACTGATTTGATAAATACCAGCTCGTAGAATTCGAATGCCATCTCCGACACTTACTGTATCGTTGATTACAGGAACAGTAATATTTGGATTTGGACTTACGCTAGGTAATAATAGTGGTGTAAATAGTGAAGCAAACTGAGGTGCAGAAGCATTGAAAGCAAAACCAAAGGCAGGTAGTGTACTAGCTGGCTTCGCCTCACAATCGATTTTAGTAAATTCGCAATCAGAAGAGAACATGTTTTTCACTCCTTTATCTGTTTCTACTTTCAGTTAATGAAAAGGACAGGTTCTATGTTCTAGACAAGTTCCCAATTTTAAGAAATTTACATAAGAATACTCTTTAAGCATGGATTGGGTGGCAGAATTATCTGCCACCCAATCCATGCTTAACTCATTATTTAGTTTTAAATAGAAACATCGCGTAAGCATTGAATAGCGCAGAAGCAACTTAAATCAACAGTAATGCAAGTGGAGGTTGATATTAGTCTTGCATTTGGTACAGCTAAAAACGTACAGATTGGGTCGTCACCAGGTGGTACAGCGGTACCATCACCTAAAACTACAGTTAATACACGCAATACAGCACAGTCATCATCATCTATACTTTCTACGCGGAAAATAGGAGATCGGCAACTAGTAAGGCTTGAAGATGGTGCGAATGCTTCAAAAGGTTCTCCAGTTTTTGTGTATAAAATAAAAGGACGTGTATTAGCTACTGATGCATTGTTATGTGCACCTAAAAATGGAACTTCGCAACCAGATCCACATGTTGTCGTTGCACATTCTTGTAGTTCATGTATAAAACGAACAACATTCGATACACAGTTGAAATCACACTCATGTTGATGATCTTCATTACAATTGCAGCTCATTATGTTCACTCCTTCTCGTGAGTTCTGACATACACTATTACAATATGAGTGGGTTATGGTTGATATTACGTTAATTCTTATGATAAAAATAAGGAATTTATATAGGAGGGATGTACATAACGCATTATAAAAAAAGACATCCTTATTTAGTGGATGTCTTTTCAGGTAAATCTTTTCGCACAGTATATAAAAAACGAGATATATCTAATTTCTTTCCTCTGAAAAATTGCGGAGAAGAAATGTAAAGTTCTTCTTTCGCACGTGTAATGGCGACATAAAGTAATCGGCGTTCTTCTTCTAATGCTTCAGAAGTTTCCGTAACACGATCATTTGCATCTTTTAAAGAAGAAGTATGCGGCAGGATCCCATCACTCGCTCCAAGTAAAAAGACACATGGAAATTCAAGGCCTTTTGCGTTATGAATTGACATAAGTGAAACGGCATCTTTTTGCGGCATTGTTTTTAATGCTTCCATTTCTTTTTGACCTTGAATCGCTTCGTCAATAAATTGTAAATAAGCTGGAATATCGGTGAAACGAGTTGCAGACTCCATTAATTCTTCCAACATTTCTTCTTGTATGTCTTTATGCATCGTAAAGGAAGAACGATCGTTACTTTGTAAGTACTCTAAATATTTTCCTTTACCATGAATGATTTCTTTTAATGCTTTTTTCGGTTCTAATTCTTTAATAAATTTAATAAAATCAATACGCTCATTTACCTTTTTCACTTGAAAAGGTTTTAAGCTCGGATTTAATAATAAGAAATGAAGAAGAGAAGGAAAACGGCCTTCACCATATTTCCATTGTTCACGCTCAATAAATGAAATACAATCATCACGTCCGATATACATCGTCGGCAATATGTTTGAAAGTGATTCTAGTCGAAACGGCTCAATCACGAGTCTTAAATGATCTAATACAGGCTTAATTAAAGAATGTTCATAAAATGATTGGCTCGCCCCGTGTTTAATAAACGGGATTTTATGAATGGTAAGCTGATCAAGTAACGAACGGCTTACAGAATGTGTGCGATATAGTAAACAAAAATCTTTATAGTTTCGTTCACCGCTATCTACTTTTTCTTGAATGAGCTGTAAAATTTGATTTGCTTCATCAAGAGTCGTAGCAGGTCTTGCATAAAAAGGTTGTACACCTTCCTCACGAACGGAGTATAGCTCTTTATCAAAACGTTCTTGATTTAATTTTATAACTTCATTTCCAAGCCCGACGATAAAGGGATTAGATCGATAATTCGTATTTAGTGCAATGATTGTTGTGTTATCAAATTCTTTTGGAAAAGATAAAATAATTTGGTGACTTGCCCCTCGCCAGCCATAGATAGCTTGATCATCATCACCTGCGATGAACAAATTATTTCTTGGTGTGGCTAACAATTTTACAATTTCATATTGTGCATACGATGTATCTTGAAACTCATCTACTTCAATGTAGTGAAAACGTTGTTGTAATTGAGTTAGTAAAGGAGCATTATTTTCTAACATATAATATGTTTCCAATAAGATGTCATCGAAATCAATATAATTGTATCGTTGTTTTACTTCTTCAAAACGTTCATATACTTCTTTAAATTCTTGTTCCACTGGTGTTTTCGCTTTTACATCTTTCGGACGATTTAATTTGTTTTTTTCAAGTGAAATCATCGCGAGTATCGTTTCCGCATCATAATCGTCTTTTAAACGCAATTCTTTTAAGATTTTCTTTATCATAATTTGTTTATGTTTTTCATTTGCTAAAATTTGCTGATTATACCCTTGACTACGAAGCAATTTTAAGAAAACAGAGTGGAATGTACCAGCAACAACATAGCTACTTGCTGCATGATTCATACCTGGTAACTTCGCAACACGACTTCGGATTTCTTCAGCTGCTTTTTGTGTAAATGTAAGTAATAAAATATTTCGTGGATGAACTTGTTTTACATTTACTAAATAACCAACGCGAGTTGTTAAAACAGATGTTTTCCCGCTTCCAGCACCAGCTAGTGTGAGAACAGGACCTTCTGTTGTGCGCACGGCTTCTAATTGTTTTTCGTTTAAAAAAACATTTTGTTGTTCGAGAGCGCGGAAATAAGCCGCATCTACATCTTCTTCCATAATTAAATGGGTAGATGTTTTCGGAATATGATATGTCGCACGCGGAATATCAGCGTGTGTTAACGATTTTTGTGAAAATTTTTCTTGTGTCATATGTTCACCTTCAAAACTATAGCATCAACATTTAACTTTAGCGGAAGAAAAAGAAAATAGCAATGTAAAAAACAGGAGGGGTCACCTCCTGTTTTCAAATTACAATTCTTTTATCATTACGACGTGCGGGATATTTGCTTCCATAAATACATCAGAACTCGTTACATAGCCAAGTTTTTTATAGAAATCTTCAGCATGTGTTTGAGCATGAAGTTTCAATTTTGGTAGCGAATTTTCTTTTGCATACGCTTCAAGCGCATCCATAACAATTTTTCCGATACCTTTTTTCCGATGGGAACTTAGCACGCAAATGCGTTCCATTTTCCCTATACCATCAAGGGTGCGAAAACGTCCAGCACCAACTGGAACATCATTGTCATATATAACAACGTGTGTTGAAGTTTCTTCAAACTCATCGTACTCTTCTTCAGCAGAGACACGTTGTTCATTTACAAACACTTGTTTACGTACAGAGAATGCATCTCTTAGTTGTTCGTCCGTTTGTACAATCTGTGCGTGCAAATTAGTTGTTCCCCTTTCCAAGGTGGAATGTTTCGTGTACAGTCCATGTTCCATTTTCTAATTGATATAGAAGATGGAAACGATCAATTGGTTGTTCATAATAGAAATCTTTCATACGTAATCGACCCAATACATCAGCATGCTCTGCATCTGATAAGCCTTGTCCGATTGTTAAGTGAGGTACGAAAGCATATTCGCGTTCTTGTGTGAATAACCCGCCATGCATTTCTTCATTTAAGAAAGTAAGTTCAGGTGTTTTTTCTACTTTAAAATAAAGGACGTTATTAACAGGTGCGAATGAACCAACTTTCCCAACATGAAGGGTGAACGGATTAGTTTTACCTGCGATTGTATGTAGCTCGTTTACAATCGATTCTAATTGTTCATCTTGCGTCTCAAAGGGTGTTTTCAATGTAATATGTGGCGGAACTAATGCGTAGTGCGGGTCATAACGCTTACGCAATCCGTTCGCTTTATCTTGAATCATTTTAGATGGAAAAATTACAATGCCTAATTTCATGTTCCAATTCCTCCCTTTGTAAGTCTAGTTAGATTTTGAGATAAATAAATCTCTTTATCTATTATATCAAATTATTCTGAATACTGCTCTCTATTATTTCATTGATAGAATATGAGAGAAGGCTTTCGGTAAATCAGTTTGCCAATATTTCCAAGTATGATTACCTTCAAACTCCTCGTAATGCGTAATGAAATTTCTATCTGTGAGAAGTGTATTTAACTCACGGTTTGGTTCTACGAAATCAGATACTTGTCCATCAGTACGCTTTACAGCCGTTTCTTCTGTACCAATGACGTGATACAGTTCTAATGCTTGTGGATCTTTGAAGTCTTTTGCTAAGTTCATCACTGTCTCATCCACAAATGGTGATTGCATAACGACTTTACCGAATGTATGCGGATACATAAGTGCAGTCATAAAGGAAACTGTTCCGCCAAGAGAATCACCAATTAAAACACGACCTTTTCCCATTTGGTACGTTGGATAATTTTCATCAATATATGGTGCAAGTTCATGAGCAAGGAAACGAATATATGCAGCATTTTTCACTTCACTTGGGAAATATTTTTCTTTACGATCCTGTACATTTTTATATGGAATACCGACAATAATTGTACGGTCAATTTCTTCAGTTTCACGAAGGCGCTCAATTACACGGTGCGCTTTACCAAGCTGAAAATAATCTCTACCATCTTGTGCAATTACAACTGTATGTTTGTGCAGTGGTGTGTAATTTACTGGCAAATAAACGAGAAGCGTAACGTCTTCTTGAAGTGATGCGCTATAAAATGAAATTTCTTCAATTCTCCCTATTGTTTGACTCATGTAGATCCCCCTAAATAAAAATTTACTGTAACGATTGTAAGAGCGACGCTTGTAGTGAAAAAGGAAATAAATATTCACTAATTGGTGCCTTAATTTCTATTTTACCATAATGGTACGAAGAATCTAAAAAATTAGTATTTAAGTTACGAAAGAAAACGGATATAATGAAGTGGGATTTTTGACAGGTGAGAGGGGAGACAGGATTTGAAACAAGAAAAATCAATCGCACTACCATTGGCTATTTCTATAATTGCTATTTCCTTTGCAGCAGTTTTTGTAAAGATGTCCTCAGCACCATCTTCAATATTAAGTATGTACCGCTTATGGATTATCGTACTTATTATGCTGCCTATCGTATGGAAAAAAAGAGAGGAATTTAATAGGATTCAAATGAAAGATTGGGGCTTTTTAATTGGATCTGGTTTCTTTTTAGCACTTCATTTTCTTTTATGGTTTGAATCTTTAAAGCATACAACAGTTGCTAGTTCAACAATTATTTTGGCACTTCAACCGATCGTATCTTTAGTTGGGGGTTTTTTTCTGTTTAAAGAAAGAACAACATATTCAGCCATTGCAACGATGGGAATCGCTATTCTAGGCGTAATGTGCATTGGTTGGGGAGATTTAGGTTTAAGTAAGCAAGCAATTTATGGAGATATATTATCCTTTCTAAGTGTAATAGCAGTTGTCGGTTATTTATTTATCGGGCAAACGACAGTAAAGAAAGTATCACACTGGATTTATAGCTTTACAGTCTTTGCATTCGCAGGTCTTTTTATGGGGATTTATAATGTCATATTGCAAGTACCCTTTACAGGTTATACGAAGTGGGATTGGACCGTTTTTCTTTTACTTGCGGTTGTGCCGACAGTGTCACATGTAATTAATAACTGGCTATTAAATTATGTAAATGCAACGACAATTTCAATGAGTATTTTAGGAGAACCTGTTGGAGCATCTATACTTGCGTTCTTCTTACTTGGAGAAAAATTAAATGCAATGCAAATTATCGGTAGCATGCTCGTATTGTTTGGTGTATCTGTTTTCTTACTGCAGCAACAAAAGCGAACAGCAAAAAATGTCGTAAACGAGCCGGTGTACACACAGGAATTATAGTGTTAGGGGAGAAAAGAGAAGTTGTGATACTTCTCTTTTGGTTTTATAGAAATATGGGCGTAGAAGGGGAAGGGAAATGGAGTTTCCATCAAAAAAAGATACATGGTTATATCCAATTTTTTTTATTGTTTTGGGTGCTTGTTTTGCACCAATTTTTGTAGGGAGAGAATATTTTCTTTTGCTTTTTACAATTCCATTAGCAATGTTGTTTAGCTGGAGTTGTTTTTTGGCAAAATATATTGCCCGGGAAGAAATAATTACGATTAGATCGGATCTCGTTACAAAACGTATTTTTATACGAGATATAAAACAAATTTCAAATACGAAAAATCCAATAGCAGCCCATGCATTATCATTTGACCGACTTGAAATTGTTTACGATACACATAAAACAGAAAGTATTTCTCCAAGAAATAAAGAACAATTTATTAATCTTGTAAAAAGTAAAAACTCAAATATTGAAATCAAGTAAAAGAGTGGCTACAAAGCCACTCTTTTACTTTGGATTTGTCATATAAGGTTGTACATGAATGACACATAGGTCACGGAATTTGCCTTCAGCAGTTGTGACAATTACGACTGCTCTACCTGCGCTTTTTCCAGTAATTGTCACGGTGTCGCCTTTTGGATATATGGTGATGATATCAGAATTCATATTTGACCAAATAAGCTCTTTATGCGTTGCTTGTATTGGCAAAATGGAAGCTGCTAACACAATGTTTTGTCCCGTTTTTATTTTTAATTTATGTTTTTCCATATGAACACCGATGACTGAAATAACAGAAGGAGCAATTGAAATTTTAGGCGGGTTAGGTTGCATGTTTAAACAAGACGCAGAAGTATTTGTGATAGGTGAAAATTTTCGTGTTTGTTGTTGCTGGAAAGCTGCTAACATGTTGGAGTCCCCTTTCTGTATAAGTGCTGATACTCATACTATAAAGGAGTAGTGTTATGTTAAATTTAACGAAACATAAAGAATTTGTTAAATTTGATAAGAAGATTGTCGAACTGTAAAAAATCTCTGCTGTTACGATAACAGCAGAGATTTTTTTATAAATTATGACGATGTTGTTTTTCGAAATCCTCAAATTGCTCTTCAACTTCTTTTGAAGGTTGTGTTAATAAACTAACAATTACGATGGCTAGTAAACTAATAGCGAAACCTGGAATCATTTCATATAAGAAATCTTTTAAGAATTTGAATTGAGTCCATATAATAACAGTAGCGGCACCAGAAATCATACCAGCAAGCGCGCCCCATTTCGTCATACGTTTCCAATATAAGCTTAATAAAATAGCAGGTCCAAATGAAGAACCAAAACCAGCCCAAGCGTACCCAACAAGAGCTAAAATCGTATCATTTTGTTTGAACGCTAAAGCGCACCCAACTAAGGCAATAACAAGCACAGCCATACGACCGACAAATACAAGTTCTTTATCAGATGCAGAACGTTTGAAGAATGTACGATATAAGTCTTCCGTTACGGCACTAGAAGTAACGAGTAACTGAGATGAGATTGTACTCATGATCGCTGCTAAAATAGCGGCTAATAAAAATCCAGTAATAAGTGGGTGGAATAAAATTTTTCCAAGTTCAAGGAAAATTGTTTCTGGGTTAGATAATGTTAACTCTTGTTGTGAATAGTAAGCAATACCAATAAGACCAGTAAACATAGCTCCAACAACAGAGAAAATCATCCAGCTCATACCAATTCTTCGTGCACTTTTAAGTTCTTTTACAGAAGAAATTGCCATAAAGCGTACGATAATATGAGGTTGTCCGACATAACCAAGGCCCCATGCGAATAGAGAAATCATTCCTAAAGTAGAGGCACCTTTAAAAATATCTAGACGTGTTGGATCTACAGATCGAATTGTATCAAATGCAGGTCCAAGTCCGTTCGAATTCATAATTGTTACGATAGGAACAAGAATAAGAGCGACCACCATAATGATTCCTTGTACGAAGTCTGTCCAACTTACTGCTAAGAAACCACCAAATAATGTGTAAGCGACAACAACGCCTGCAACAATGAATAATCCAACATGATAGTTCATGCCAAATGAATTTTCAAATAATACAGCGCCTGAAACTAATCCTGAAGCTACATAAAAAGTAAAGAAAATCATAATAACAAGTCCGGATACTAAGCGTAGCATATGAGATTTGTCGTGGAAACGGTGTTCCAAAAATTCTGGAATAGTAATAGAGTTGTTTGCAATTTCTGAGTAGGTACGTAAGCGAGGAGCGACATAAAGCCAGTTTGCATATGCGCCTAGTGTTAGGCCGATCGCAATCCAACTACTACTTAATCCAACGCTAAACATTGCACCGGGTAATCCCATTAAAAGCCAACCACTCATATCGGATGCTCCAGCACTTAATGCTGTTACTGCGGGGCCTAGTGTACGCCCGCCAAGCATATAATCTGTTAAGTTGGACGTTCGTTTGTAGGCGAAATAGCCGATTACTAACATCCCGAGCATGTAAATAGAGATAGAAGTTAAAGTTAACATCTGCGTACTCATGTAGTTCCCCTTTCTTTTGTCAGGTCTTTTGATGCGTTATGCATATTTATCCCGCATTAACGGGTAGCAAAACTCCCACCTTAAAATTGGCTGGGCAAGGAAGTTAGGTGGGAGATCAACTGTCCGTAAATGCCCGATTGGTTCAACTAATAATCAGTGGGGATGAACACCCCCCTACTGATTAAAGTTTCACTTTATAATCTATCATGATTATTCTGAAAAATCCATATAGAAATACGAATTTTCAGAAATGTAAGCGTTTTTTGATGTCATTTTACTTTTTTAATATATTATATTCATACAAAAAACCTTATTTTTAATAGAGTATTTATTATATTTACATAAAAAGAGGTTGTTTTGTCAATATAATATTGAAAGGAAAGAAAAATAAAATTTTTAAAAAAGTATTGACTTGTGAAAAAAGTCAGGTCTATAATGAGTGCAACTTAAAAAAATGCAAGCGTTGATGAAGAAGAGTACACATGATGAACATGTCAGAGAGCTGATGGTTGGTGCGAATCAGTATGGAATTGATGTGGAATGGGCTTCGGAGCTTCCAAACCGAAACGAAAGAAGTAGGCTTTGGCGACATGATCTCATCGATACAAGAGACACGTATTGTTTTTGATACGGTAAAGTGCGTTACATTTGTAACGAATTAAGGTGGCACCACGGGAGTACCCGTCCTTTCTATAGGATGAGTACTCCCTTTTTGTGTATAAAAAATTAAATAAATGAAATCGTTTAAGTAAGAAGAGTACGTATATTGGAGACGTTACAGAGAGCCGGGAATAGGTGGGAGCCCGGTACGGTGCCATATACGGAATGGGCTTACGAGAGGTATGCTGAACAATTATTTTTAGTAGGCAACCCGGGTTCCGCCGTTACAAGGATAAGGTATAAAATTTGTACCTGAACAAAGCGGGATGCTTTTGCATCCAACACGAGGTGGTACCGCGGTATATTTATCGTCCTCTACATATTTTCGATATGTAGGGGACTTTTTTATTTTTCAGAGTGAGGTGAAGGACATGATGACGAAAGAAGAATTTATAAAACAAAAAAGAGAGAGAAAGACATTTTTAGTAATTACTGAAGAAGAAGGAGATAGCATTACGCCAATTTCTTTATATAGACGTATGAAAGGAAAGAAGAAATTTTTATTAGAAAGTTCACAGCTTCATCAAGATAAAGGGCGTTATTCTTACTTAGGATGTAATCCTTATGGAGAAGTAAAAAGCGTTGGTACGGAAGTAGAACGAACGATTTTCGGCCGGGCAGAAAAGTTACAAGGTAACGTACTACAAGTGTTAGAAGAAATAATCGCACCATCACAAGTAGACAGCCCATTTCCATTTTGCGGAGGAGCAGTTGGTTATATTGGATATGATGTCATTCGGCAGTATGAAAACATTGGAGCGGATTTACACGACCCATTAAATATTCCGGAAGTACACCTCTTACTATATCGTGAGTTTATCGTTTACGATCATTTACGCCAAAGGTTGTCGTTTGTATATGTATGCAGGGAAGATGATTCAGCAGATTATGAGGAAGTATACGAAAGGCTACGAGTATACAAAGAGGAAGTGCTACAAGGAGAAGAAACTGAAGTAAATGCAATACAATCCACATTATCATTCACTTCTTCTATAACGGAAAAAGAGTTTTGTGGGATGGTAGAAATGGCGAAAGAACATATAAGAGCTGGAGACATATTCCAAGTCGTACTGTCACAGCGTTTACAAAGTGAATGTATTGGTGATCCATTCGCGTTATACCGAAAACTTCGAATTGCAAATCCATCACCATATATGTTTTATATCGATTTTCAAGATTATGTTGTACTCGGTTCTTCACCGGAAAGTTTGCTATCAGTAAGAGAGAATAAAGTGATGACGAATCCAATTGCTGGTACAAGGCCGAGGGGGAAAACGAAAAGGGAAGATGAGGAAATCGAAAAAGAACTGTTAGGCAATGAGAAAGAGCGAGCAGAGCATATGATGCTTGTAGATCTTGGGCGAAACGATATTGGTAGAGTGAGCGAAATCGGCTCGGTTACGATAGATAAATATATGAAAGTAGAAAAATACTCTCATGTTATGCACATTGTATCTGAAGTTTACGGAATATTGCGGAAACAAATGAGCGGATTTGATGCATTAGCGTATTGCCTACCAGCAGGAACAGTGTCGGGAGCTCCGAAAATTAGAGCGATGGAAATTATAAATGAGCTAGAGAATGAAAAAAGAAATGTATACGCCGGAGCAGTTGGATACGTTAGTTTTTCAGGAAATCTTGATATGGCGCTCGCCATTCGAACGATGGTCGTAAAGGATGAAAAAGCATACGTTCAAGCAGGAGCAGGAGTCGTTTACGATTCAGATCCAGTAGCTGAATATGAAGAAACATTAAATAAAGCGAGAGCGCTTTTGGAGGTTATGAAATGATTGTACTTATCGATAATTACGATTCGTTCACATATAACTTGTACCAACTGTTAGGCGAACATGAAGAAGAAATTGTAGTTGTAAGAAATGATGAAATAACGATAGAACAGTTAGCAGAGATGAATCCAAGAGGAATTGTACTTTCACCAGGACCAGGAAAACCAGAGGATGCTGGCATTTGTATCGACGTCATCCGCCATTTTTATAAGAACGTTCCCATATTAGGGATTTGTCTAGGACACCAAGCGATCATAGCTGCATTTGGAGGAGACATTGTTAGAGCAGAACGTATTAAACACGGAAAAACATCGCGTGTGAAACATAACGGAACGTCAATCTTTTCATACGCTACACAGCCGCTAACGGCGATGCGCTATCATTCCCTTGTTGCAGAGCACACGAGCTTGCCAAAGTGTTTTGACATATTAGCGACAGCGATGGACGATGGAGAAATAATGGCAGTCCGTCACAATTATTATCCGCTCTTCGGATTACAGTTTCATCCGGAATCAATCGCAACAGAAGAAGGCGGAAAGTTAATACGTGCCTTTTTAACAGAAGTAAAAGAGGAGGAAAGAGTATGAATAGCTATCTTCGTAAATTAGTGGAGGGTCAACATTTAACAGAAGAGGAAATGTATAAAGCAGGACTACTTTTATTAAGTGAAAACATATTAGAAAGTGAAATTGCAGCTTTCTTAGTCTTACTGAAAGCAAAAGGTGAAACTGCAGAAGAAATATACGGTCTCGTTCGGGCTCTTCGCGAAAAGGCATTGCCGTTTTCGAACCATATACAAGGAGCAATGGACAATTGCGGAACGGGTGGTGACGGTGCTCAAACGTTTAATATTAGCACAACTTCAGCATTCGTACTGGCAGGAGCTGGCGTAAAGGTTGCAAAACATGGTAATCGTGCTGTTTCTAGTAAAACAGGAAGTGCGGACTTATTAGAAGAATTAGGTGTAAATATTAGCAGTACGCCAAGCGAAATTGATTATTTACTAGAGCATGTGGGCATTGCATTTTTATTTGCACCAGCGATGCATCCAGCACTAAGGCGCATTATGAAGATAAGAAAAGAGTTAAACGTGCCGACGATCTTTAATTTAATTGGCCCTTTAACAAATCCAGTGAATTTAGAAACACAATTTGTCGGTATTTATAAACGAGATATGTTATTACCAGTTGCGCAAGTATTACAAAAGTTAGGCCGGAAACAAGCACTTGTCGTAAATGGAAGTGGTTTTTTAGATGAAGCATCATTACAAGGGGATAATCACGTAGTCCTTTTAAAAGATAATGAAATAGTGGAAATGATTATTGATCCAGAAAAGTATGGTTTTTCAAGAGTGAAAAATGAAGAAATTAGAGGGGGGAATTCAAAAGAAAATGCAAAGATTACAGTCGGCGTATTGAGCGGAGAAAAGAGTGTTTATCGCGATACAGTTTTATTAAATGCAGGTCTAGCTCTTTTCGCAAATGGAAAAACGGAAACGATTGAAGAAGGAATTAAACTCGCGGCACATAGCATTGACTCTGGAAAAGCATTAGCCAAATTAAACTTATTAATTGTAGCAAGCAACGAAAAATTAGAAAGGGTGAACTAAAGTGGGGACGATTTTAGATAAAATTGTAGAACAGAAGAAAAAGGAAGTTGCGGAGTTATATGAAATATATACACCAGTAAAAACAAAAAGAAAGACACATTCACTTGTAGAAGCGTTACAGCAGTTTACTGTCATTGCAGAAGTAAAGCGAGCATCACCATCAAAAGGAGATATCAATTTACACGTTGACGTACGAAAACAAGTGGGAACATATGAGAAATGTGGTGCAGGAGCAGTATCTGTTTTAACAGATGGTCAATTTTTTAAAGGATCGTTTCACGATTTACAAACAGCAAGAGAAGAAAGTAACATTCCGCTTTTATGTAAAGATTTCATAATCGATAAGATTCAAATCGATAGAGCGTATGAAGCGGGAGCAGATATTATTTTACTAATCGTAGCAGCGTTAACGAAAGAGAAGTTAAAAGAGCTGTATAGCTACGTGTTAGAAAAAGGATTAGAAGCGATTGTTGAAGTTCATGATGAACAGGAATTAGAAACTGCGATTGTATTAAATCCGCACGTTATTGGCATTAATAATCGTAATTTAAAAACGTTCGAAGTAGATTTAAGCCAAACTGAAAAGCTTGGAAAAAGATTGAATGAGGAGAAACTACTTTGGATTAGTGAAAGTGGCATTCATTCAAAAGAAGATATTATTCGTGTTAAAAGAGCTGGAGCCAAAGGTGTATTAGTTGGAGAGGCGCTTATGACATCATCTTCTATTAGTAGTTTTTTTGAAGATTGTAAGGTGAATATATGAAAGTGAAAATTTGCGGCATCACTGATGTGGAAACAGCGAAAAGTGCGTGCGAATATGGCGCAGATGCACTCGGATTTGTTTTTGCAGAAAGTAAGCGGGAAATCACTCCAAAGAGAGCGGAAGAAATCATTCAGGAGCTTCCAGCCAACGTGTTAAAAATCGGTGTTTTCGTAAATGAATCAGTAGAAGTGATCCAGAAAATTGCAGATGAGTGCGGGTTAACACATGTACAACTACATGGGGATGAAGACAATTATCAAATTAGAAGATTGAATATTCCGTCTATAAAGTCACTAGGAGTAACTTCAGAGAGTGATATGAAAAACGCCCAAGGGTATGAAGCGGATTATATATTATTTGATAGCCCGAAAGAAAAGTTTTATGGAGGAAATGGAAAGACATTTTCATGGGAGCTACTTAGAGATATGCCAAAAGAATTGCGAAAGAAAATGATATTAGCTGGTGGATTAAACGCTCTTAATATAGAAGAAGCAATTCGAACTGTTCGGCCTTATATGGTTGATGTGAGCAGCGGAGTAGAGACAGAAGGAAAGAAAGATGTAGAGAAAATAAAACAATTTATTATAAAAGCGAAGGAGTGTTCCAAATGAACTACGCATATCCAGATGAAAAAGGACATTACGGTATATACGGAGGACGATACGTTCCAGAAACGTTAATGCAATCTGTACTAGAACTAGAAGAAGCATATAAAGAAGCGATGCAAGATGAAGCATTTCAAAAGGAATTAAATCATTATTTAAAAACGTACGTCGGAAGAGAAACACCGCTATATTATGCTGAAAATATGACGAAGTATTGCGGTGGTGCAAAGATTTATTTAAAACGTGAAGATTTGAATCATACAGGAGCTCATAAAATTAACAATACAATCGGTCAGGCACTACTTGCAGTGCGAATGGGCAAGAAAAAAGTTGTCGCTGAAACAGGAGCTGGACAACACGGAGTTGCAACAGCTACTGTATGTGCTCTTCTCGGATTAGAATGCGTCATTTTTATGGGAGAAGAAGATGTAAGACGTCAAAAATTAAATGTGTTCCGAATGGAATTACTCGGAGCGAAAGTAGAAAGTGTAGCGGCAGGTAGCGGTACATTAAAAGATGCGGTAAACGAGGCGCTTCGTTACTGGGTTTCACATGTGCATGATACGCACTACATTATGGGATCTGTTCTCGGACCACATCCATTCCCGCAAATTGTCCGTGATTTCCAAAGTGTAATTGGAAATGAAACGAAAAAACAATATGAGGCGTTAGAAGGAAAGTTACCAGAAGCAGTCGTTGCTTGTATTGGCGGTGGTAGTAATGCGATGGGGATGTTTTATCCGTTCGTACACGATGAAGAAGTTGCTCTTTACGGCGTAGAAGCAGCTGGAAAAGGCGTTCATACAGAAAAGCATGCAGCAACTTTAACGAAAGGAAGCGTCGGTGTTTTACACGGATCAATGATGTATCTTCTGCAAAATGAAGAAGGGCAAATTCAAGAAGCACACTCTATTTCAGCAGGACTTGATTATCCAGGTGTTGGTCCAGAACATAGTTTGCTAAAAGATATTGGCCGCGTTTCTTATCAGTCGATAACAGACGAAGAAGCATTAGAAGCATTTCAATTATTAACGAAAAAAGAAGGCATTATCCCGGCGTTAGAAAGTTCACATGCTGTCGCATACACATTAAAATTAGCGTCGCAAATGAAGACAGACGAAGGGCTTGTCATTTGTTTATCAGGCCGCGGGGATAAAGATGTAGAGAGTATAAAACGTTATATGGAAGAGGTGTAAAAAATGGGAGTAGAAAAAATTAAAGCAGCGTTTGAAAATGGTAAGAAAGCATTTATTCCGTACGTAATGGGCGGAGATGGTGGCTTTGAAAAATTAAAAGAAAGAATTCGTTTTTTAGATGAAGCAGGAGCGAGCATCGTTGAAATCGGCATTCCGTTTTCGGATCCAGTTGCAGACGGTCCAACGATTCAAAGAGCAGGGAAACGAGCGCTAGATAGCGGTGTAACAGTAAAAGGTATTTTTCAAGCATTAATAGAGGTAAGGAAAGAAGTGCAACTTCCGTTTGTACTCATGACATATTTAAATCCAGTACTTGCATTCGGAAAAGAGCGATTTGTAGAGAACTGCTTAGAGGCCGGTGTGGATGGTATTATCGTTCCAGACTTACCGTATGAAGAACAAAATATTATTGCGCCGTTACTTCGAGAGGCAAACATTGCGCTCATTCCACTCGTTACCGTAACGAGTCCTATTGAAAGAATTGAAAAAATTACGAGTGAATCAGAAGGGTTCGTTTATGCTGTTACAGTAGCGGGCGTAACGGGAGTACGTCAAAACTTTAAAGAGGAGATTCATAGTTACTTAGAAAAAGTAAAATCACACGTCAACTTACCAGTAGTCGCTGGATTCGGCATTTCAACAAAAGAACATGTAGAAGAAATGGTTACAATATGCGACGGAGTTGTCGTTGGAAGTAAGATCATTGAGCTTTTAGAAACTGAAAAGCGAGAAGAAATATGTGAATTAATATATGCAACAAAACAAAAAGAAGAGGCGTAGTCTCTTCTTTTTGTTTTGCGTAATAAATGTTAAAATATACAGAAAATACATGTAATTTAGAGGGTGAGAAGACATGCTAAGACGGAAATTACTATATCTTCTTTTAACTGTACCACTATACGCTTGGCTCATTAGCATGACGAAAATAGAGTTGATGGCTCTATTTTTAGGATATGTATTTATCTTTTCCAACTTAAATCGCATTCAAGAACAGTCTATTTTAGAAATATGTCTATTTTCGATTAGTATAGAATTATTTAGTATCGTTTCGATTGTATTATTAAACGAATTATTTCTACGGATTCATTCATTTACATTAATGAAATTTTGGAATATTGCATTGCAAGCAATATGTACTTACATTGTGTTTGTTGTGTTGAAAAAAATAATCGGACAGCAGACAGTTTTTCAGGATAATAGAAAATGGGAGTGAATGAAAAGGGGCCGTTTGGCTCCTTTTTTAAATCTGTTTTAAAAACAATTGAAAATCACAACATCTGTTATATAATAGTTAAAAATTGTATTTTAAACGAAATGAGATGATAACATGGCCATATTGTTGGCACTTATCCCAATTATGATGATTTTCATTTGTTTATTTTTATTTAAACAAACGTCATTAAGGTCTGCGTTAATTTCTTATGCTGTATGTGTTGGAATCGTTTTACTCTCGCCAACGTTTCAATTAGGGATAAGTGAAACTGTTCACGCAACGATTAAAGGTTGGTTAATTTGTTTTATTGTTGGGTACGTTTTGTTTTTCGGTATTTTTTTATTTCACCTCATGAACAAAATGGGATACATCGATCAAGTAGCGCGTTTTTTAGAAGAAGTGACGCACGATCGTTTATTACAAATGCTCCTTATGTGTTTTGGTATTTGTCCGCTAATTGAATCAGTAAGTGGATTCGGAATTGGCTTCATGGTTGCAGCACCTATCTTTCTATCATTAGGTTATAAACCGTTTCAAGCTGTACTACTTTCATTTATTGGTTTACTAGCTAGTTCATGGGGCGCAATGGCAACTGGTACGATTATCGGTTCGCAGCTAATAAATATGCCTCTTACAACACTTGGTACAAATACAGCGCTATTAAGTATTCCGATGTTTGCTTACTTTGTTATTCTTTCTTTATACGTTGTTGGCGGCTGGCAAGCAGTTATAGAAAAGTGGAAAGAAGGAGTAGGATTCTTTCTATTATTTTCTCTCGGAATCTATCTTTCTAATGCGTACGTAAGTGTTGAACTAGCCGGGATATTAAGTTCTATCGTTACGATTACATTTGGTTTTCTTATCATTAAATTAAAAGGAAAAAGTGAACAAAATCTAATAACAGAGCATGCGGCTGCAACGGAGAGAGAAGTATCCATTATAAAAATTATTAGCCCTTATATATTTCTAACAGTTTGTATTTTACTTTCTCGCCTCGTTCCAGCATTACATGATTTGTTCAGATCATATGCGGTTCTTGATTTGAAATCATACTCTTACAAACTAGAGTTACTATATTCACCAGGATTTTGGCTCGGTATGACTTGCTTATTTACTATTATTTTCTTCCGCATCCCGTCTAATATTATTAAACAATCACTCTCGCAAACGATCAAACAATGGATTCCTTTTGCGATTACGACGACAATGTTTATCGCCATTTCAGAACTAATGGGTGCATCAGGCATGCATTCATTACTCGCAAAGACAGCTGGTGATACATTTGGAACCTTTTTCGTTTTCTTTGCTCCGTTTATTGGCGCTATTGGTGGATTTTTAACAGGTAGTAACGCAGGATCAAATGCAATGTTTATAAAACTACAAATGCAAACCGCACAAAACGTAGCACTCCCGTGGCAATACGTCACAACACTGCAAAACACCGCATCATCAGTAGCGACAATCGCTTGCCCGTCACGGATTACACTAGGTGCTTACTTATGTAATATCCCTTACCGTGAAAATGAACTGTTAAAGAAGACAACGTTAATGATCTTTGGTGCGGTTTTGCTTGTAATGGTAGAAGTTATCGTTTGGTATATGTTGAGAAATTAAAAATCCTCCTAACATAGGAGGATTTTTTTTATGAGTGGATAATGACTTAAATATGAATAGCTTCTACTAAATGAATAGGAGATGAAATGTATGCCCCTAAAAAACTACGGTGTGTTAAAAGGTACAGTTATACAATCAAAGATTGGAAAAGGGAAAACACCTCATTATCAAGTTCATTTACAGGGCGAGACTGGAGTAGATTATCGTATTGCTATTAACGTAAAGTCGCAAAGTTATCCGTCAGAAGTTTTATATTTTGCGAGTAACAATATTAGGTCAGAGGCGATTCATATTTTACCGACATTACCATTTGGTTTTACGGAAGTAAAAAACAATGAACCGAAAGTGGCTTTAGATTATGTAAGAGGAAATCTATTTGACTCAAAACAAATGATTCCTTTGCCTCCCGAAAAAGCAGGAGCAGATAATGATTTAAACGAAAAAATAGAACGTTATATAAAGCGAGCGATGGAAGAAAAAGCAATTATTTATGCGTTTGGCGAAAGATGGGGACCAGAAGAAAACACACCAGATTCCTATTTTCATTTCAAACCAGGAAACGGTATACATGATATTCACATGAATCAAGGGAATGTAGAAAAATGGCAAGGTGATGATGGCATATGGCAAGATGGAGGAATACTTATTCACGTTGAAAAGGAAGAAGAATGGATCGGTATCTTTCTTGCCTTCCAATCACAGTCATGGTGTACCGATGAAGAGGGGCATGCTCGTGTGCCTGTTGAGCATTGTGATTATAAGGGGAATAATTAATAAGAAGAGGGCGTTCAAAAAGAACGCCCTCTTCTTATTTTATAAAACGAAAAACTAACGAGTGTAGAAAGACAAGAGAACAGCAGTGCCACACTAGAAAACGCAATGAGATACATATTATATTTCATAACCTGTCCAATTAGCTGATTACTGTCGTATTGAAACAGTCCTGCTATTATGTTGAATAAAAATAACACGATAAACATGACGACAACACCGTCTATTGATCCTTTAATGTCTGGTTTACTTAAAGCGATATGTGCGGAAATGCAAATGGCGATAAATAAAAATAACCAAAAGGAAGGATTCAATAAATTGCCGATTGTAAATAAGCTTTTCAATAATACAAACGTCGACAAGAGCATGTTTTGAATCATTTCTACATTAATAGAAGTAGAAGCAATCGTTTTTTCGAGAGTTGTATTAAATAAAAAATATGATTCTGGTACGAAATAGCGCATTAAAAGGATTAATGCAGTAATACCAGAAATAATAGGCCCAATACCGATAAAGAAATTCCCAATTCGTTGATACACACTTTTTTGATTGTATTGATGTTGTATATAACCTAAAGCCCCTTGACTTGTATCTGTTGGGAAGAACTGAGTCGCCACAATTTTATGACGGAACAGTACGCACATAATGGCATGTCCAAGTTCGTGAATCGGAACACCGATCCAAGCCGTTAATAGGAATCCTTTTCTTCCAAAAGCTCTCGACCAATACATGCGTGTGAGAGATTCTAAATAGCCTAATAGAAATCCAATTACAATGATAACGCCAATTAAAGATAATAATTGGATTACGCTTGTAAGGAGTATTTGAAAAATTGAGTTTACCAATTCCATTTTCTTTCATCCAATCTGTTAAAAATATTATTTATTCTGTTTCATAATAGCATTTTTTTTCAAGATTGCTAGCACATATATTTTCTTTCGGAAGAAGGATTTCAGAATCTTTTTCTTGTAGTCATGTTTTATGTACAAATTCATATATTGAACTTGTAACACCCTATAAGGTATATGCTTAAGGAGGGATAAGAGAATGAAATGTCCGTCATGTCATACAGAACATGCAGTAGAGGCAAAGTTTTGCGGGAATTGTGGACATTCGTTAACGGAAGAAGTAGTGGCAAGTAGTGGCAAAGAAGAAGGGCAGGAACAAGCGCGCGCGGCACAAGAAAAGGAAGCGCGTCCAAATGAAACGGTAGAACAAGCGAAGCGGTTTGCGAGCGGCTATTTTCAATTTTTTAAACATGCATTACAAGCACCGACAGCGATTATGAAAAGCGGCGCTATTGAAGTGCGAAATGGAATTGTAAGTCTTGTTCTTATTTGTTTTTTAGGAGCATGTATTTTTTATAGAATGATGAGTGCAGCATCAGCAGTTACGAGAACATTTGCACCAGATATATCTACTCCCACGTTTTTTGGAGAATCTATAACGGTCTTTTTCTTTTTATTAATTTTAACTTTATTTGTCGGATTTATTATTTTTGTAAGTGGTAAGATGATGAAATCATCTTTTTCGTTTCTTGAAGTATTTGGTATATGGGGAACGATAGCGACGCCGGCTATTGTCATATTAGTTCTTTCTTTTCTTTTTAGTTTTTTATTAATCTTTTTCTTACCGATATTATTATCGGTAGTTGCAACTTATATAGGGATTAGTATAACTGTATCCGTATTAAAACTAGACAATGGCGGATTAGATCTCGTTTACACACTTATTATTGCCAATGTTTTAATTGGAATTGCAACGTTCATTGTACTTTGGTCTTACATTAGCACGATAATTCAAGCCTTAACACAGGGAATAACTGGCTTCTAATGAAAAGGTGGTTGACTGAATGAATGTATGTATGTACAAAGTGCGGAGTTCAGTTTGAAGATGGTGTACAATTTTGTCAAAACTGCGGGATGAAGAGGGGAAGCCCTGTAGTAAAGAAGAACATGAGCAGTGGTACAAAAGTTGGCATTACACTGTTAGCACTATTTGTTATAGCGATTATTGGATTGTATTTGTACGGATCATCGTATTATACGCAGGTGGCACAAGTAGACCGGATGATTACGATTTTACAAGAGCGGGACGGAGAGAAATTAGCTGAGATCGTTATGGCAGATGATCCATCGGTTATGATAACGAGAGAGAGTTTAACGCCTCTATTTTCATATATAAAAGAAAATCCATCTTACGTAAATGAATTAAAAGGATATTTGAGACAAGGTGAAAAACAACGGGACGGAATAGAAAGAGCTGATTTTTCATTAACGAAAGACGGAAAGTATTTCTTTATATTTGATCGGTATAAATTAAAAGCGAAGACGTACTATACAACTTTGCTTACAAATGAAAAAGGCGTATCGTTAAAAATGAACGGAAAAGAAATTGATAAGACAGATGACAAAAAGTTTGAGAAGCAATATGGGCCATTTCTTCCGGGAAATCAAGTGTTTCAATCAGAATATAAAAATGACTATGTAAAACTATCTCGTGAGGAAAAGGTTGTACTTATGAAACAAAGCCAAAATAACGTAACGATAGATTTAACGTTGCAAGGTCAATATATTACAGTTCAAACGAACGCGCCTGGTGCAACATTGTACGTAAATCAAAAACCGGTTACAGCGCTCGCAGGAGAAGCAATTACATGGGGGCCTGTAGCGACTGATGGAAGCGCGAAAATTTATTTAGAACGAAATGGAGAAAATGGACGGGAAACGACAAAATTAGAGACGGTAACGGCACTTTCGTCTTATAATCTTCCATTCCAAACGAAAAGTGCAGAAAAAACAGTTGTTTATAATGTTACTCCAACGCCCGCGACTGGGTATGTATATAATGGTTTCATCTTTCCTGATAGTGATATTCGAAAATTAACGAGCACAGATTTAACCTATTTATCGAAAGAACAGTTGAAAATTGCTAGAAATGAAATATATGCAAGGCATGGACATATTTTTCAAACGAAAGATATGCAAGCGTATTTTGCAAAACAGTCTTGGTATAGAGAAAATCCTTATTTTAAAGGAAAGTTAACAGATATCGAAACTTATAATATTGAACTAATCAAATCAAGAGAATAGAGCGCGTGAAAAAGGTACAGTGCATAACTGTACCTTTTTTATGGTTTTTTATCTGAACCAGGATCCCTTGAGAAAAAGATATGAAAGAGGAATGTGACTTTACTTGCTCCTCCTGATGTACTTGCTTGCACGTCAGATAATGCGTTAGATGTTAAAACACCTTCAGAATGAGGGGGTACGACTATTTTGAGAGTATCATCTAATTCTGATGATGCAGTAACTGTTATTGTATCATCAGATAAGTTTAAAATTTTTACAGTACCGATTGGTAAGATGGACTTGCCAGCGTGTGATGCGGAAGCAAAGCGAGAGCCTTTCCAAATCGTTTGTGGAAAAGTTTCATCATTAGATAACCAAGCACGAGCACTATAAATGGTTGCGTTAATAGAAAATTCTTGATCAAGCGGCAAGGCGGGTTTTGGTTCTTTCGGTTCCTCTGGAAACTGAGCGAGAAGACCAGCGCACATGTATATTTCACCTACTTTCAATTGGTTACTGTTATAGCATATTAAACATGTTGTTTATAAGACACGACAGTTACCTATTCATACATAAGTTTGTGCACCAAATTTGAAGATGAAATTCTCTTTCTTTACAATGGAAGTAGGTGTTATTTCTATAAAATATGGAAAACGTAAAGAGTATGTAAAAAAGAAGGAGTGGTAAAGTGAACTATGTCATTATTGGCGGAGATGCAGCTGGTATGAGTGCAGCTATGCAAATTGTTAGAAACGATGAAAGTGCAAATGTTGTAACTTTAGAAAAAGGTGAAATTTATTCATACGCTCAGTGTGGATTACCGTATGTCATTAGTGGTGCTATCGCTTCAACTGAAAAGTTAATCGCGCGCAACGTAAAGACGTTTCGTGAGAAATATGGAATTGATGCGAAAGTGCGTCATGAAGTAACGAAAGTAGATACGGAAAAGAAAATGGTGTACGCAGAGCATACGAAGACGAAGGATGTCTTTGAATTTCCATATGATCGATTATTAATTGCGACTGGAGTGCGTCCTGTTATGCCAGAATGGGAAGGACGGGAATTACAAGGCGTTCATCTTTTAAAAACAATTCCTGATGCTGAGCGCATATTAAAAACGTTAGAAACGAATAAAGTTGAAGATGTAACGATTATTGGCGGTGGTGCAATCGGACTAGAGATGGCAGAAACATTCGTCGAACTTGGTAAGAAAGTAAGAATGATTGAGCGAAATGATCATATCGGTACGATTTATGATGCAGATATGGCTGAATATATACATAAAGAAGCAGATAAACACAATATTGAAATTTTAACGAATGAAAATGTAAAAGCATTTAAAGGAAATGAACGAGTAGAAGCAATCGAAACGGATAAAGGTACGTATAAAGCAGATCTTGTTTTAGTGTCGGTTGGAGTGAAGCCAAATACTGATTTTCTTGAAGGGACAAATATACGTAAGAATCATAAAGGAGCAATCGAAGTAAATGCATATATGCAAACGAATGTGCAAGACGTATATGCAGCCGGTGATTGCGCAACACATTACCACGTTATAAAGGAAATTCATGATCATATCCCGCTCGGAACGACAGCCAATAAGCAAGGGCGACTTGCTGGACTGAATATGCTGGATAAACGAAGAGCTTTTAAAGGTACGTTAGGCACAGGCATTATTAAATTTATGGATTTGACGCTCGCAAGAACAGGGTTAAATGAAAAAGAAGCAAAAGGGCTACACATTCCGTATAAAACGGTCAAAGTAGATTCTACAAATATGGCGGGCTATTATCCAAATGCAAAACCACTTTACTTGAAATTACTATATCGCTCCGATACGAAACAATTATTGGGCGGGCAAGTAATTGGAGAAGAAGGCGTAGATAAACGTATTGATGTGATCGCGATGGCACTTTTCAATAAAATGAGCATTCATGATTTAGAAGATGTCGATTTAAGTTATGCACCACCATATAACAGCGTTTGGGATCCAATTCAGCAAGCGGCAAGGAGAGCAGAATAGCACTTTTTAAAGTGCTATTTTTTTGTTAAAGGGGAATTATCATTTTTGTCGAATGAAGAGGATCGGGAAATAGTTACATATGTGGAAGGGGAGTTTTTTATGATTGTAGCACTTCAAAAAGTTCAAGAATCAGAAAAAG
This sequence comes from Bacillus sp. AF62, assembly GCF_050312695.1. Classification (NCBI taxonomy): domain Bacteria; kingdom Bacillati; phylum Bacillota; class Bacilli; order Caryophanales; family Bacillaceae; genus Bacillus; species Bacillus sp. AF62. Next base: position 34,236 of record NZ_JBNPJZ010000041.1, read on the forward strand.
AAATATTACGTAATTTGTATGCATTATATCTTCATGACCTTTCTAAGTTCACTATGAATATAACTATCGGAGCGAACGGTTTTTTTGAATACGAAGATTTACACATGTTTTGGAAACATGACGGAATCACTCCGTATTTTATAAAGATTGATCATAGTATTGTAGGGTTCTTATTACTACTGGAACGTCCGTTTTTGAAGAAGGAAAATGATTTTGGTATTAATGATATTTTCATATTGAATCAATATAAAGGAAAAGGAATCGGTAAACAAGTTGTTGAGAATTTACTAGAAGAGAAACGAGGACAATATTTCGTTATCGAACTTCTAAAAAATGTACCAGCAGTTTCGTTTTGGAAGAAAGTATATAAAGAACTGAACATTGAATTTGATGAGAGAGAGCAGCTAATTGATGCTGAAGAATGCCTCGTTCAAACGTTTAAAATATAATGAAATTGGTGCTCCTTTTATATTACTTTGAAATTTAACTTTATCCCGCTATTTGCGGACAGTAAGACCCCTACCTCAAAATCCAGTGAAAGCAAAGAATTTAGGTGGGGGATCAAGAAAAACCCCACTGATTAAAGTTTCACTTTATTTTGAATATACCGTTCCCCCTTGAAAACATATTACTAATCGCTTATATTTTCATATAGTATTTATTTTTTAAACGAAGCAATGAACGAACCAGGGGGCGCAGTATGGCAATTAATATGAAAACAATCGAAGAATGGATTGTTGAATCAAATGCAAGACATGAAGAAGACTTTGGACACGTTGTAGAAGAAATGAAAGAAGTATGTGTCGGACTTGATAACGCGACATTAATTTATACGAAAAATGTATTTTGTTTCGGTAAAAAAGTAGAAGTATTTTTCTTCTTCCAAGACCATGTCGTGATTGGACAAGAAAAAGACGAATATATTGAGATTGAAAAATTAAAGTATGATGACATTATAAATAATAATTTAAAAACAAATGACAAAAATACAACGTTAGAATTAAAGTTTGCTAACGGACAATCTATTAATTTAGATAGTTTAAATGATAACTACGGTACGAAAAATTGGTTATTTGCTAGACAAATTAAGAGTATTTTTAAGTTAATTTAGTAAAAAGCAGGCCCATAAAGGTCTGCTTTTTTACTTATTTCCTATTACACAAAGGCACCCTTTTTCTTCATAACATTGCACTTTTGTAAATCCTGTCTTATAAAATAGGTTTATTAATTCTTCATTTGTTTTAAATTTCTCCATATGGTATTGAATTTTGAAAGTTTCAGCCACTAATAAAAAGGAGCCGTCTGGTTTTAAGACGCGAAATACTTCTTTTATATCTTGTTCAATATCAGGCCAAAAATAATGAGTTTGAAAGGCGGTAATGAGATCGAAGAAGTTCGTATGATGTGGAATAGAAGAAACGCTTGCTTGTTGAACAATTCCTTTTTGTTTTTGAACATCTTTTGCATTTGTCTGTATAGAATTTTTCACAGCTTGATCGGAGTAATCAATCCCATATATTCCCCCAAGTGGAGTTCGTTTTGAAAGAGTGTGTATGGTTTTGCCTCCACCACAGCCGATGTCTAATACGACTGCATCTGTCTTTATATGTACTTTCTGTAATGCCCAATTTATTAATCTCGTATGTGCAGCGTTCATAATACAAAGCATGGAGGAACCAATTGTTCCGCTAGGCTTTTTTGCTTGCTGAATTAATCGTTGTAAAATGCTCAAGTCAAACTCTCCTTTTATGTAAGAATATATACTCATTTCGCTTTTTATAAATTAAATCCTTTAAAAAAGCACGCCGATAGACGGCGTGCTTTTAATTATGCAAAGCCCCTTTTAACCAATTCCGCGCCCGATATGCCCCAACTGGAACTTGAATAAGAGACGTTTCATTCCCAGCATCAATTCCGTACAATTGATCACATGAATTTGTATCAAAACTTAGTAACGGATGCCCGCCCATCCCCATAGCAGTTGCAGCAAAAACGAGTTTATGAACGAGTATACCAGCTTCCATTTGATGAATACGGTATCCTCTATAGCCTAATGCACGTGTATAGTAATCTTTCTTTCCAACTACATGTAGGCAAAGTGGTACTTGAAAAAGGTTTACGTTATCCATCGTCATACTAGACTGAAGGGGATAACGAAGGTCTCCATAACGAATGGGTTGTATGGAATGTGTTTTACTGTTATAAGCGTAAGCCCCGTTTTTAATATTTTTCACGTTATAAAAACATCCATATAAGGAGACGCGTGCATTTTCATTTATATACTTGCCATCAAGGTCGTTGTAATAGAGGAAGGAGAGGCTCGCTTCTTGTAGTAAAGTAGCGAGCTCGGCTGCATCCCATTTCGTTAAAATAAAGTCCGCATCAGGAGAATATCGTTTTTTACAAAGTTGTAGGAAATCATACGATAACCGTTCTACTGTCGGTAGTTGTACAGCGTGAACATTATATTGATGAGATTCTTCATGAGTAAATGTTTGGAATTGTTCTGTCGATTCAATCATAGAAGCTTCGTTCACCTTTTTTATCATAGGATATTCATCCACATGTTTGGAACGAATGAAATGTTCATGTGCTAAAGGCGGAATTTGCTGCAGTAATTCATGAGAAGTAACAGTTTTATGTTTACGATAATCATCGTGAAACCAATTTGTATTTTGTTCTGTACTTAAAGGAATAACGGCATACACACTTTCTTCGCCTTCAGACAATCCAAGTAAATGATTCATTGCCCGGTCTAAAAATTGAAAATATACGCCATTTGTGTAGCCGAACTGTTTTGCACATTCTAGTAATTGTCCAATGAGGACCCCGCTATCTAATCCTTGAAGACGATATGAAAAATTATTGTATTTAAAAAAATTTTTCCAAAACATAGTAGATATAAATGCAGCCCCGAAACAATCATGTATGTTACAGCGATTACCGAGTGCGTCTGCCAAATAAGAATCGAAATTTCCTTCGCGAAGTAAAATAAGCCGGTGATGCGCGGCGTCATAATGGTAAATACCGTCTGGATAATCATCAATCTTTAAATAGATATACAATTCATTCGGATATAAAGCGCCGCCTGAAGGAATAAATCTTCGTAATACATTTCTCTCGCTATTTAGCTGACATAATTGTGTTAAACCAAATGAATACCAAAGGTAGTGACCAATATCATCTAAAGTAGGTGTAGTAGAAGAGTTCGGTAAAGATAATGGGATTTCTAAGGAGAGTGGGATGGTAGGTACATTTCGATATAATTTATAGGGGAGCGGTGCGTCTTTCCAGTCCACCTCATGATTCGGCATAATTTCATCAATAGAGAAATGGAGATGATGTAAAAAAGTATCTAGCTGCATGAAATCCCTCCTTTACTATGGAAACGGATGCGGATGTGGATTTAACCTTTCATTCGTTAAAGGTTCGTTTGTATATCCAAGTGTCATTGGTACGGTATATATCCGGTCCAGTCCTGTAACCCGAGTAAGATGGTGACCGAACGTCATCGGTAGCATTCCTGGAATAATGACTTTTACACAGTGTAGTCCGTTCTTTTCTATAAGGGGAACAGTTTGATCTACAACGATTACTTCAAGGTCAGATTGATGCAAACGATTTAAAAGTTGGTGGAGATCGGAAGTTAAATCCATATCAAATGATTGTGATACATTCATTTCTTGGAACGTTTGCACCGGTGCATCTTCTCGTAAAAGGAAGTGAAGACGTTCTTCCGTTTCTTTCAATCCATACAGCATACTATGGTCTTCCATTTTATTAACGAAATAAGGATCTTGTAAGCATTTTTCATAGTATTCTCTTTTGTGCTCGAGCTCATCGTCTGTTATAAGTAACATGCCTGCTATTTCTTGAATGGCGCTTTTTAAAGCTCGAATAGGATCTAAATGAGCGCCTCCCGCACAAACAACGTTCATCCCATTTTCACGCGTATTTTTTGCAATTACCCATAAGCTCGGGATGCCGTGTTCCATCGTCGCGTTAAAAGCGTGTAATTCATACCCGGTAATCGTACGTAACCGCTGGATCATTAATTGTAATTCCGTATCATTTGCTGAACTAAGATCAAGGCGGGGAAGAGGTAATTCGGCATACCAAGTGAGTAAGAAGGCATCACGCTCTACAAGTTCTAAAATACCGTGAAAAATTGCTTCTTCTAAACTACCACCAATTGCACATCCATTTGATGTTTCATACACGAAAGCATCTCGATGACCGAGGCTGTAATAAGCAATTGATTCAGGAACTAAAAGCGGTCTGTTTTGTGATAAAGAATATCCCCATACCCAGTTTTGCTCATAATCAGGATCAAACGGCTTAAATGGAAAACTATCGCGATTGTAATGTTCATTGGTATGTACACCGAGTGTGAGGGGATTCAGTGCATGTTCCTCTAAATCATGAAAACTACCATGCACATTTGTCTTTTTCCCACGAGGCGACATACCGCAATATCGTTCTAAACCTTCTAAAATAGCAGTTGCTTCACTCACTGCAAATGAATGAGTTCGTCCCGCAACACCTTCATTTCCGAACATTAATGGCATGTTTATAATGACATCAGCAAATGGTAATAAAGAATGCTGCATTTTGCCGTTTAACATACCGACCCGATAATCTAAATAGTCTCTCGTTAAAAATGTGTTTAACTCATGAATGGAACGACAGCGATACGTTTCAGTACTTACTTTTAAGCTCGGTTGTAAAGAAAGTTCCGCCGCATCCGCAGTATCATCAGGTAAATTACTACATATAGGACAGAGAGGATCTGGAAGAAAAGAATGCCGCGTACATTGTAATGTTTGTAAGTTGAGTAAAATAAGTTCATTTTCTAAAGAAGAATGGTTATGAGTTAATATTTTCTCTGTTTCTACGCGAATAAGATGGCACATTTGTAACATTCCATTTTGGGTGGCGCGTACATCACGCCTCGTTACATTGTCGGCTTTAAAGGCGTATTTCCGCTGTAGTTCCCACATTTCTTGTTGATCAAAGCCAGCGATAAATCGGCGTCCATCAGAACAATGAGAACAGCCAGATGAAAGAGGATGAATGTAAGGACCGATAATACCTTCGCCAAATGAAGTGAAACCGCGAAGCCACGGAATATGATTTGAGCGAAAAATAAGTTCAGCATCATGATGAATAGTAGAAGGAGATCCGTCATGTAATACGAGAGCGAGGTGAATATTTTCAGGGAGTTCTTCTGTAATGGTATGTTGGCGAATGATGGAATATTGTTCGCATAATTGATCATGTACATAGTCTGCAAGTAGGCCATCTCCTATAAGCAATATATTTCGAGTCATAGACCATCCTCCTTTGCAATTAATACCCCATACACACCGTCTAAGTTTTCTTTCAAAAATGGTTCGATTGCTAAATCAAACACGAAAGGATAAAAATTATGTTCTTCTAAATGCTGTAAGGCAAGCTGTAAAGATTGCACATTTGGAATTTCTTCTTCTGGTTGTATTTCTACTCTAAAAGAATCAGTGTCATATAAAATAATAGATGAGTCATACAAAATATTAGCTCTGTAAGGAATCTCTTCATTTTGAATGTGAAAGAGTGCCAGTTGTAGTGCGTTTCGTAACGCTAACGTCATATTTATATTAGATGCACCGTACCATCTATCATTTATACCAATCCAAACGACAGGAAAACTAAGAATCTCTTCACTCATTGCTATTGTAGGTGTTTCATGGATTGTAGAGAGAGCATCGTAATAAAATCTACAATGCTTATCGTGAATGTCAGTTAAATCAATTGTTGTAAGTTCTTCTAGCGTATGTGACTGCCGTTCATACAGTTTATTGTTTAAATGTTGTTGTAGTGCGCGGTAAAAACCTTCTGTCATCGTTTCTCCAGCACCGATACCGATATCGTTATGTTCAGGAATAAGGCGGTGAATGATTTCTGCTACATATGTTTCAATTCCTGTTAAACCAGCTTCTCGGCGTGCCTCATTATGGGTCAATCCACTGCAAGTCATAAGAGGCAGGAGGGGAGCTGGGCCATCTGATAGTGGATTGGCTACTTGAATATAGCATTGTGATAACGGTAATTGATATGAATCTTGTTCATCCCATACATGGAATATACCGGCTTCTTTAGAAGTTAATGAATCGAAAAATTGGAATACATCAGTTGAAGTATGTTGGTTAGACCGATGCTCAAGTTTTTCAGAAAGATTCTCTATCGTATCAATTGTAAAACTTTCATCAGTTGCAAGAGGGTGTTTTATAAAAGGATGCCACGTTCCTTCGAGTGTTTCATAGTTTAATAAAAAGAATTGTGATCCTTTTTCCCGATGTGAATCATCCGCGACATGCTTAAATAATTCAAAAACGATTACATTTGCTAACATTGCAGATGTAATGGGTGAGAAGGAATCAGATGAATTTTCATTTTGCAAAGTCGTTTCATGTAGACGATGCCATGCAGATTCCCAGCATTCATCACGATTTTCCGTTACGACAGGTCCAGCTATACCGAGTGTTGATAAACAAATAGCTGGTATGAAATTCTTTTTCGCTTCTCTACAAATAGTGTGAACTGTCTTTAAACCGTCAATGTCTCCATTTTGAGAAACATATAAAATCCAATCAAAAGGTTCGAATACTTCATGCAAAGGACGGTCAATTGTAGTATCGATTTCTTGAAGGAGTACAGTGTTATCAACTTCATATGCACGTTCTATTAGCTCATGTATTCTGTCATAGTTTGTTTCATCCCGATCTGTAACGAGGTAATGAAATGTAGGTAAACCAGATTCTAATAAAGAAGAAACTAAGGAAGTAAGCATATCCCCAGAACCAAGTACAAGGACATTTGCCCCACGGTACGTTTCGAATTTTAAAGCACCCGAATGAGAATCAGCTTCTAAAAATTCAATTTGTGAAGCATATCTGTCGAGTAATGTACTGTTTAATTCATGAGGTTCATCTTGATTTGTATCGCGAACGAAACCATTTTCATATAAAATCTCTCCAATTTCAAATACGCGATTTTGATAGGGGAGAGGGAGACCATCGGTTATTTCTGCTAAAGAATAATTCCCGTTAAACATTGGCATTAGTTTTTCAATCCAGTCATAAATTCTAGCACCGTCCATGCGAAATGAACTGGCGTTATTTCGAAAATAGACACCCCCGTTTGAGTCGGGGAGGAAGAAAGTATCCTTATTTACTTTAAGTTTTGCATGAATTGGAAGGTTATTCATTTTAATCCTCCTTACGTTTAGGCATACATTATTACTTTATGTCATGAAATTTGTCCCGTATGAACAAAATAAAAAAAGGCTGTAGAATGATTCATTCTACAGCCTTTAATAGGTTAAAAATCTATCAACCTTCTAATAATAATGATTTTGGATCTTCAAGCATATCTTTAACAGCAACAAGGAAGCTAACTGCTTCTTTACCATCAACAATACGGTGATCGTAAGATAGTGCAAGGTACATCATCGGACGGTTTTCCATACGTTCTGCATCAATTGCAACTGGGCGTACTTGAATTTTATGCATTCCTAAAATACCTACTTGTGGGCTATTTAGGATTGGTGTTGACATTAGAGAACCGAATACACCACCGTTTGTAATTGTAAATGTACCACCTTGTAGTTCTTTTAATGAAAGTTTGTTATCGCGTGCTTTCATACCTAAATTACGAATTTCACTTTCGATTTCAGCGAAGTTTAATTGGTTAGCATCGCGTACAACTGGAACAACTAATCCATCTGGAGCTGCTACTGCAATACCGATATCATAGAATTTTTTAATGATAAGCTCGTCACCTTGAATTTCAGCATTTAATAATGGGAATTGTTTTAATGCTGCAACAACTGCTTTTGTGAAGAATGACATGAAGCCAAGACGTACATCATGTTTTTTCTCGAAAGCATCTTTGCGTTCTTTACGTAATTCCATGATCGCACTCATATCAACTTCGTTAAATGTTGTTAACATTGCAGATGTTTGTTGAACTTCTACAAGACGTTTTGCAATTGTTTGACGGCGGCGGGACATTTTCACACGCTCAACTGGTTTTTCGAATTCAGTTTTTGCAACTGGAGCAGGAGCTGGACTCTTTGGAGCAGCTGGTGCTTCTTTTGGTGCTGCAGCATGAGCTTGTACATCATGTGGTCTCACGCGTCCAAGTGGATCTGTGCTACGTACGTCGTTTAAGTCGATTCCTAATTCACGAGCCATTTTTCTAGCAGCTGGTGATGCAATAGGACGGTTCGTATTTGGTAAGCCTTGTAGACCCGTAGTTTGTTCAGCATTTGGAGCTGCAGCTTTCGGTGCTTCAGCTGTTTCTTGTTTTGGTTGCTCAGCAGCTGGAGCAGGTGTACTTACTGCAACTGGTGCTCCATTAGCATCTAAAATTGCGATAGTTGCGCCAACTTCAACTGTATCCCCAGGTTCGCCTAGTAACTTCGATACAATACCTGAATCTTCTGCAATGATTTCTACATTGACTTTATCAGTTTCAAGCTCAACAACGCTGCCACCTTTCTCAACTTTGTCGCCTACGTTGATAAGCCATTGTGAAATAGTTCCTTCGGTAATAGATTCTGCAAGCTCAGGTACTTTAATTTCGATCATTTTAAATGTCCTCCCCTTATTTGCCTAACGGTGTGTTTTTTCTTCTTTTGTCTTCGGTAATCTCCATTTGTTAGCCTGACCCTGGGCAGAATATCTGCCCGGGATCAAGCTAGAAACCGTCATTGTTACTTTTTAATTGCTGAAAACTTCAATTTCTAGTTTATCTTGACGGAAGTTATACTTCACATCTAAAGCGTGTGCAACAATTAGTTCTTGCTCAGCTTTGTGAGCGAATGGATCGCCGCCAGATGGGCTAGAGCGATCTGGGCGTCCAATGTAACCCGTTTTCACTTTATCTCCAGCTAGTTCGAACAGAATTGGAGCCATGTAATGCCATGCGCCCATATTACGAGGTTCTTCTTGAACCCAAATAATTTCTTCTAAGTTTTTAAAGCGTTTAATAATAGATTGAACTTTCTCAGCAGGGAATGGGTACAACTGCTCAATGCGAACGACATGAACCTCATCTAAGTTGTACTCATGTTTACCAGACTCAATTTCTGCTGCTAAGTCAATCGCCATTTTACCTGTACTTAAAACAAGACGTTTTACTTTGTTTGGTTTTGTGCCAAGGTTTTCTTGTTCTAAAGCAGGTTGGAAACGTCCTTCGCTTAACTGACTAGCAGTTGAAAGCGTAAGTGGGTGACGTAATAAACTCTTTGGCGTCATTAGTACTAATGGTCGAACAGCTTCGGTTCCTAAGATAGATGCTTGACGACGTAAAATATGGAAGTATTGTGCCGCGCTCGTTAAGTTTGCAACTGTCCAGTTGTTCTCAGCAGCTAACTGTAAGAAACGTTCAGGACGTGCACTAGAGTGCTCTGGTCCTTGACCTTCATAACCGTGTGGTAATAGAAGAACTAAACCAGATTTTTGACCCCATTTTGCTCTTCCAGCTGAAACATATTGATCAAATAATGCTTGCGCAGTATTTGAGAAGTCACCATATTGCGCTTCCCACATAACAAGAGTTTCTGGAGCGAATACGTTATAACCATACTCGTAACCAACAACAGCAGCTTCTGATAACGGACTGTTATGAACAGAGAAGGATGCATTAATGTTTGGTAAGCGGTGTAATGGTGAATATGTTTCATTTGTATCAGTATCGTGTAATACGATATGACGGTGCGCGAATGTACCACGCTGTGAATCTTGACCAGTTAAGCGAATTGGCGTACCTTCTTGTAAAATAGAAGCAAATGCTAATGACTCAGCAAGTGCCCATTCAATTTTACCGTTCTCTTCAAGAGCATCTTTACGGCGCTCAAGAATTTTCTTCACTTTCGGATATACGTTAAAGCCTTCTGGCCAAGATAATAGACCTTCATTAATTGCACGAAGTGAGTCAAGCTCAACACCAGTATCAATTGGCTGAATACCTTTTGCAACAACATCTGGCACTTTAACGTGAATTGTTGCATCGCTCGTATCAGCTGGTGGTACTTGTGCATAGTCAGATTTTAATTGCTCTTGTGTAAACTGTGTAATTGTTTCAATTTCATCTGCATTTAGAACACCAGCAGCTTGTAATTGATCTGCATAAATTGCTCTTACAGTTGGGTGATTTTTAATCTTTTTGTACACTTGTGGTTGTGTAACTGCTGGGTCATCCATTTCGTTATGACCATAGCGACGGTAACCAATTAAATCGATTAAGAAATCTTTTTTGAACAACATGCGATATTGAATCGCAAGGTTTGCAGCAGCAAGACAAGCTTCTGGATCATCAGCGTTCACGTGAACAATCGGAATATCGAAACCTTTTGCAAGGTCACTTGAATATTTTGTAGAACGAGAATCATAGCTGTCAGTTGTAAAACCAACTGCATTGTTTGCGATAACATGAATCGTTCCGCCTGTTTGGTACGCATTCAATCTGCTTAAGTTCAACGTTTCAGATACAATACCTTGACCAGGGAATGCAGCATCACCATGAACTAAAATTACGAATGATTTTGAAGTATCTTGTTCTGGAAGACCAGATTTTTTACGATTCTCTTGAGCTGCACGTGCGAAACCTTCTACTACAGGATTCACGAACTCAAGATGACTCGGGTTATTTGCTAAAGTAACGCGAGTGCTAACTTCTTCATTACTAACGACTTGTTCTCTACCTAAGTGGTATTTCACGTCGCCAGTCCAGCCAGCATTGGCTACTGCGCCTTCTATTTTTGCATGTTTGAATTCAGCAAACATGTGAGTATATGGTTTTTCTAATACGTGAGCAAGTACGCTTAGGCGACCGCGGTGAGCCATACCAATCATGACATCCTCTACGCCGTTCTTAGCACCTTCTAGAACAATTTCATCTAAAACAGGTACAAGCATATCAACGCCCTCGATAGAGAAACGTTTTTGCCCAACGAATGTTTTATGCAAGAATTGCTCGAAACCTTCAACAGCTGTTAAACGTTTTAAAAGAGCAGTTCGTTTTTTATTTGATAGTGGTTGACGCAATGAATTTGATTCCACCATTTGATGCAACCACGCGCGTTCTTCACTATCTTGTATATGAGAAAATTCATAAGCTAAAGATTTTGTATAAACGTCTTTTAATCTATGAATTACATCAAGTGCAGTGTGAATACCTTCTGGTGCATCTTGCCATACTGTTTTCGCTGGAATCGCTTTCAAGTCTGCATCGCTCAGTTCGTTCATTGCTTTCTCAAGAAGAGATTGTCCGTTTGCAGCATCTTCCATCGGGTTGATGTGAGCCAACGTATGCCCGAAAGAACGAATCTGTTCAACAAGTTGAACGACCTTAAGAATTTTTTCAATGTTACCTGTGTTTTGAGGAGAAAAATGTGTTGCTGTGTTGTCCCCTGTTACGACATCATCTTGAAACGAAGGAGCTCCAAAAATTTCAAAAAGCTCTTGTAATTCCGGATCAACAGAACCTGCTCCAGTTACGTAAAGATCATACTGTTCAATAACATAACCAAGGTTCGGACCGTGGAACTTGGCCCAAGGGTTTGTCGTTGTATTCTTCCTCGTCATTTGTTTAAACCTCCCAATGCATATAATCCTTTTTCCATACAAAGGTGCATTTTGCTCTTTTTCAATAAGTAATGAATCAATAATCAATGTAAATGTTTTCTTTACTCTTATGTTATTACAATAATTTACATAATACCAAACACTATTACTTATCTGTTTTGTAAAAAAACATTCACAATAACTTATCACCCAAGTTAATCTTTCACTTTATAAAGTAATTTTACAGAAAAATGGGGTGGATATATTTGGTATACCTACATTAAAAACTAGAATTGTTACATGTAAATATAAGTATAATCGTTGGAATGTTTTGATAAAAGTTGATTAGAATTATGTATATTGAAATAATAAGCGCTTTCATAGATATTATACAACAATATAACGGAATATAGTATAAAAAATAAAAAATTATGAATTTAGCGTAAACTTTATTTCGATAGTGTTAACTATCGAAAGGAAAATGAAGGATTTCCACAAAAAAAGTGGCTAAACATAAAAATTGCTTCATAACCCGTTAGTTTCTATAAATATGCCAAAAAACACCGTAAAACCAATAACGCATTTCATCTAATAAAGAAGAGAATGAAATATTTTAAAAGGATAAAACAAATATGAAGATATTAAATTTTAAAAAAGGTGAGGAGGAAATATAGTAACGATTACATACAGTGTTCCAGGTTTTATTACAAAATAGACGTGTTGAAATCGAACAAGTTTCTTCTATATAAATAGAGTAAAAAATGATTAAAAGGAATGTAAAGGAACCTTGACGTAAAGTTTACTTTACATATATACTCGATATATGGGAGGAGGGAGAAATTTCCTTGGAAAATAAAATGGTCGAATACCGAAAAAAATTTGGACTATCTCAAGAAAAATTAGCTGAGAAACTTGGCGTTTCAAGACAAACCATTATCTCAATTGAAAAAGGAAAATACGATCCGTCACTTCCGTTAGCATTTGAAATAGCAAAAACATTTCAAACAACGATAGAACATGTATTTATTTATGAAGGAAAAGAAGAGGGGGAATAGGGATGAATTATTCACAAAAGTACTTTGTAATTATGGGGATTATTTTTCTATTTATGAGTGGATTTATGATATTAACAGGTATAATGACGCATTCTGCACCGCCAAGTCCTACTTATACGTTACTTGCAATGATGGTTATGTGTTTCTGCCTTAGTTACTTACACCCGCAATTTAAAGAAAAAGATGAGCGAATGAAACTCATTCGTTATAAAGGAATGTTCTTCAGTTTTTTTGCGTTAACGGCATATTATCTTCTTTTCTCTATCGGCTTAAACTTAAAAATACTTACACTATCTGCTACTGAATTATTGAATATACTTATGGCACTTACGATGAGTACCGTCTTTATCTCATTTGTTGTTTTGGCAAAAAGATATTAAGATGGAAGAGAGAAAGGAAGATTAACATATGCAAATGATGTATGCTTTTGGCATTGGGCTTGTATTATTTTTAGCAGTATTCTTATTTATTCGTAAAGACGTTCAAGGCGGGACGTTAACGAAACGAGGATTTTATAAAATGATCGGCTGTTTAGTTATTATGTTTATTGCGATTATTGTAATGATTGTTTTAATAAGTCGGTCACTATAGAATGTAAAAACGGAACCTTACTTCGGTAAGGTTTTTTCTTTATTGTTCAACCTAAAAATTACCACTAAATCCATTTACTATAAATGACTTGTATTATATAATCCAATGAAATGATAGATAAGGAGTGTAGTATATGAATAAAAAAACTATCTTCTATTTATTAACTTGTCTACTACTTGTAGCTAGTACTACTTATATAATATGTAACAAACGAGAACAAGTGCCACCTATGTTAGTATGGGACGAACAAGAATACTATGTTACGAATGAATCTGCCAAAATAGAAGAAGTTGGGCAAAAACTTGGCGAAGTAACAAAGAAAATTAAAACAAGTAAAAAACCTACTAAAAATAAAGAATCTAATAAATTACAAGAGAAAACAGAAGTATTCACAATGATTGAGGAAGAAAAAAAGTGATTACTCGCCTTTAATCATAAAGGAAGCTTATAGTGATAAATATAGGGTAGTGAGGCCGATGTTGAAGCAAGTATTATGATGAAAAGGAGATTCATATGCAGACAGTAATTTCGTATCCGTGGGTGTTAAGAAAAATATTTGTCTTTTTCCTTTGCTTCATCCTTCCGCCAATCGGTGCAATTTATATTTTGATGAATCGAGAGGTGCTACAAAAGAGAGACCTCATTTTATATGTATTATTTGCTGCTATTAATATATCGCTTTGGTTATCGCTTATGATCTTTGATCGGACTATGTGGATGGTAGCAGGGCATTATATAATTGGAGCAGTTGTTATTGTTTTTTCGAATATGAATAAGAGATAAGCCAGCAACCTTAAAGTTGCTGGTTTTTATTTTGCTATTTATAATGAAGAAACAAATTTTTAATAGAGAGTAGTGGGCGTTATGAGATGGAAAGAGGGAACGTTTGAAAAAATAGACACGAATGACTCATCTGTTGAGCAACTTATAAACACGTTTAAGGAACAAAACTTAATTGGTGGAGCAATAATAAGCTGTTTTAAAGTGCATAACGAAAATTTTTTTAAAGAAATACCACATTCGAAAGATGGACATGAGCACTTCTTTAGAAGAATCTTCAACTCTTTAGACATAATCAATAACTTAGAAGAGTTAAAAATACATACATCAGACAAATATAAGTTTCGTTTTAAAGAGCAGCTGGCAGTTATGCTTGATGGTAGCATTGCTGCGCAAATTTTGTGGGGCGGAGCATATGAAGGGTTTAAGGAACGACCAGTTATCGCAAAACAATTAGCAGTCAATGTATGTCAATATATGTTCCAAGGTCGATACGAAGATATTAAAGTGTTCGAAAGCTATCGCCCTTGGACAGATTGGTTTTACGATGTTGCGTGGGATGTTACTTGGATGGTGTTAGATAGTAGGGAACAGAAAATGTGGTTCATTTGTGCTACGGATACAGATTGATAGAAGAGGGACCTTGTAGGAATGCTGCAAGGTCCTTTATCTTTTGGGAATTAATAGAAAACGAATCATATAAATGCTATACTAAAAAATGTTTGTAATGTCAGTTTCATAATATTGTATGATGCTGACTTACTAGAAAAGATAAGAGGAGAATGAACGTGCAAAAGATAAAGAGATTATTGCTATTAATGATGGTAGTAGGATTAACAGCAGGTGTTTTAGCAGGGTGTGCAAATCCGAAAGATACTACAGAAGAATTTTTAACAGCGATACAAAAAGGTGATGTAGAAAAGGCTCGTACATTTGTTGAGAGTGACAAGGAATTTAATAAACTAAATGAAAAAACAGATGATGCTGAGGCAAAAGCAATGCTAAGTGCAATTACAAAGAACTTTAAATTTGAAAAGCTAGAAGAAGTATCGAAAAAGGATGACAAAGCAGAAGTGAAAGTGAAAATTACATCTGCTGATCTATCCGTTGCTGTAACAAAAGCAGTGGGAGAAGTTATGCCAATGGCCTTCGCTAGCGCATTTAGCGAAGACAAAGAACAATCTGAAAAAGCGATTGAAAAAACAATGACCTCAACTATCATTAAAAACTTAACGGATAAAGATGCAGCAATGGCAACTCGCGAAGTTACATTGAACTTAAAGAAAGACAAAGATGGCGACTATAAAATCGTTGCTGACGATAACTTGAAAGAAGTATTGTTTGCCAATGCAAAGTCTTTGGAGAAGATGTTTGGTGGGAAGTAATTGAATTAGATAAAAAAGAGACACCATATCACGTAGAAGGTTGATATGGTGTCTCTTTTTTATGAACCTGGAGAGGTTTGAACTTACGGTATTAATTCTATAAATTATATATTATGATTTTTTGAATTTAGTACATAAAGCTAGTTGTAACAGAGGAGGTACTGTATTCTATGTTTTCTTATGCGGATCCTATAGCGTAGAAAGGTAAAATTTCTGGACCAGATTTTAATTAGTTTTCCTTCAGTTTTAATGAGGAGGTGTACGAAGATGTTGTGACTATGTCTGCTGAATACTATTAATTGTGAAGTTAAATAAGACAACAATTTATTAGAGGAAGATTAGTTAGTTTAAGTATTAGGTTTAGGTGTTTAACAGGGGTACTAATTAATTTCAGTTCTTCCATAAAAAATTAAAGAAAAAGTATGGATAAACAAATTCTTGTTTTAAGTGAATTTTGTGAATGTGGGAGGCCGCTTTAAATAAAGATGGTCAACGCTATGTAAATAATTGAGAGTGTTAAAATATGCAAAATTGCATATTAAATATTTTAAATCTTATGCTAACCTTATAATGCGAAATATAACATTTGTTGGTAATAATTAATTTTTGAAAGATAAAAAATTAATCATTACAGTGGTATACAATTCACTGTCCTATAGCATAAACAATAATAACGAAAGCTATTTGAAGTCCTTTGAAGGAAATAAGTTATTGGAAAAAATTCCATATAGGGAATTTGTTGAAATTTCAGATGTAACAAATGTCATTTTATTTTTAATGTCTGATATAAGCGATGCCATTAGAGGGCAAAATATTGTGGTTGACTATGGATATACATTTGTATAAATAAATCATCTTGGGAATTAAGGGTGTGGATAATGAGTTTACTAATTAAAGATTTAACAAAGAAATTTGACGAGCATGTTGCAGTGAATAATTTGAATATCGAGATACCAAAAGGTGAAATATTTGGATTCTTGGGCGGGAATGGAGCAGGTAAAACGACTACATTTCGAATGATACTTGGACTTTTATCGAAATCAAGTGGGACCATTTCATGGAATGGTAAACCTATAAATTATGGTGTTACAGATAAAATTGGGTATTTACCAGAAGAACGTGGTCTTTATGCGAAAATGACTGTCAAAGAACAAGTTAACTTTTTTGCAAAACTAAAGAACATGAAAAGTAAAGATGCAGAAAAAGAACTTCACTATTGGCTGGAGCGTTTTAATATTACTGAGCATCTGAACAAAAAGGTAGGAGAACTTTCTAAAGGGAATCAGCAAAAAATCCAGCTGATAACAGCGATTATACATAAGCCTGAACTCTTAATTTTAGATGAACCATTTAGTGGTTTAGACCCAGTAAATGTTGAAATGTTAAAAGACGCTGTTCTTGATATGCAAAAACAAGGGTCGTCAATTCTTTTTAGTTCACATCGTATGGAACATGTGGAAGAGTTATGCCAACACATTTGTATTATGCACAAAGGTGTACCTGTTGTTCAGGGTGACATTGCCAAAATTAAAAGTGATTTTGGTAAAAAGAACGTTGTAATCGTTGGCGATCATGACTTTGACCATTTGAAAGAAATAAAAGGTGTAGAAAGTATGAAGAAACGTAAAAATGCAGTTACTCTTAAAATTTCATATGAAGAAGTGTCACATGTTTTATTTAAAGAGATAACAAAATTAGGGTATGTTAAAAAGTTTGCAGTAGAAGAGCCTACATTAAATGATATCTTTATTGCGAAAGTAGGTGCACAAAATGAGTAGTTTCTGGACAATTTTTTTACAAAACTATAAATCTAAAGTGAAATCAAAATCATATTTTGCTATTACAATAATAGTTTCTATGTTAATTATAGGATTGATGAATTTTGACAAGATTTATAACTTGTTTGCAGGTAACGAGGACGATCAAGTTGTTGTTGTTACAGAAAAAGAAGAATTATATTCAACCATTCATCAAGTGTTTAAAAATGTCGATAGTAAGATACAAGTTAAACGTAGCACGGATAAACAAAAAGCAGAATCAGGTGTTAAAAATGGTGATTATACATATGCAATCGTTGTAGAGGAATTGAATAATAAACAATTAAAGGCTACGTATATAACTGAGACGGATGTAAATCAGCAAGATGTTAGCAAGGTTCAAACGATTTTATCTCAAATACAATCTTCTAACTTCGCCCAGCATTTGAATCTATCGCAAGATGAATTAAAGGTGTTAACAACGCCAGTAGAAATTCATACCAAAACGGTTTCAGATAAGGTTAAAGATGGAGAACATACTGAGGGTGTAGGAATTTTAATTAATGTCTTTATCATGCTAAATTATCTAATGATATTTATGTATGCTGCACAATTAGCAACAGATGTTGCAACAGAGAAATCTTCTCGTGTTATGGAGTTAGTTGTTTCAAGTATTTCGCCTACCAAACATTTATATGCGAAGCTATTCTCGACATTATTGGCTGGTATTACGCAAATCATAATTTGGGGCTTGGTCGCAACTGTTGGATATAAAACAGCAATTAATGATTCGAAAAATGATATTTTAAATAGTATTGATTTAAATTCTGTTGCTCCAACTCTAGTGTTTTATGGGATTCTATTCTTCACATTAGGATTCTTATTATATGGCTCATTATCTTGTCTATTTGGCTCTATCATTACGCGTATAGAGGAATCTTCTCAAGCTGTTATGCCGCTGATGTTTATGTTACTTGCTGCTTTGTATATCGCAATTTATGGAATGTCAAATCCAAGCAGCATGGTTGTTACCATTACTAGTTATGTACCTTTCTTTACTCCTATAGTTATGCTTGTACGAATTGGATTCCTTAATATCCCAGTATGGGAGATTGCGCTAGCATTAGGGATTCTAATCGCAACAATATGTATAATGATTGGTTTAACGAGTCGTGTTTACCGCGGTGGCGTATTAATATATGGTAAAGGTGCATTTAGTAATATCAAAAAGGCAATCAAGTTAGGGCAAAAATAGGATTCGTCTATTCATTTTTAAACTTAAATTTACAAAGATCTGCATAGTTAAACTGTGTAGATCTTTTTTGTTGAGAAATTTATATAAATAAATATAAAAATTGCCGTATTAGGCTATTTTTCAAAGAGAATTTTAAAAAGCTCTCAAAAGAGAGTAAAGAATCGAGTTCTAGCGAACAACGCAGAGCGATGATTAATATAATTTATGTCTTTCTCCAAAATGGAGAAAAGAAGTAGGGAAAAAATTTAGTTTTAATAATAATCATTTATTTGCTACATAAAGAAACCCCCTTGACTATCAAGGGGGTTTTCATATGATCCCGGAGAGGCTCGAACTCACGACCTCCACCCTGTCAAGGTGGCGCTCTCCCTGCTGAGCTACGGGATCCCAACTATAAATATTACGATCAGCAATGTGTTTTCATTTCATTCGTGTAATCGAAGGATTTGTATAATTTATTGAATATTGTAACATTTAATGTATTCCTATAATAACAACAAACTTTAATGGTGTAAAGATTTAATTTTCTGGATATTATCATTCCAATTTTTATATAAAAAATAAGCCCCGAAGAGCTTATTTTAATAATAATATCACCGCGATTATCAATGATATTTTCAAAAATACAATCATAAATAATGGGGCTCGTTCATGAGCTATCGTCCTGTAACTGTCATTCCTGCTGTGTAAATTGTATCTACAGAACCGTCAGCACTTACAACTTCAACTTTATAGCGATATGTTCCATTGTCTGAAATGTTTTCGCCATATCCTGTGAAAGTAGAAATTTCATCATTACTTCCAGCTGGAATCCATTGATTTTGCCAATGGAAGAAAGTATCATATTCTCCCCAGTTATCGCCATATTTTTTCTCGATGCTGACATTGTAATGAATATCTTCAGCTCGTTCATTTGTAATTCTTGCAATTACGTTTTGACCAAAGCTATATTCTGTAGCGTGTACTTGAACTGTAACACCATTCAACGTTTCGCTAGGACCACAAATATAACGACAGAACTCGCTTGCTCCGTCAGCATGTGCCTTTGGTGTATCAATGTTCATAGCTGTTAAACCGCCTAAAGCTAAAGCTCCTGTTAATAATACTTTACTAAATGTTTTCACTTGAAATTCCCCCTAAGTATATTCTCAATTCGTTCCATAGATATCACATTAAGTAGTTTTATAACATTAATCTAATCGAACGCTTTTTTCCTCGAGTGTATTCGCTATGAATCTTTCATCTTGTAGTAATCTAACCTCTACATATAATTTCACAGTTTTGATTCCATTTATTGGCAAAACATTGATTTTATTATATACCATTATTATCTATTTACAAGAGAAAATAATACTGTATGCAAAAATGCATAATAAAAAACACTGCTTGTATTCTGAATTACAGAATACAAGCAGTGTTGAGTTTCAATTAATATTTGATTGGAACCTAATGCTTATTTTTTATGTTTAATAGTATACATATATCATCGTTTATTAAATTCATAATTGATAAACCTTGTCCAGGGGACGCCCTTTCTGCTGAGCTACGGGATCTTCAAAAGGGAAAGTATAAGCGATTATGAGAGTAATGTATAAAGGGATAATGATGAGAAGCGAATTTAGTAGAAAGTAGTCTTTGGATGTAGAGGTTATATTATTTCCGATACCAATCCAAAGGACCTTCATCACTCAAATCAACAAGAAAAGGGAACAAGAAGTGTAAAGGTAAGCTTATAAGTTCTGGCATAGCATTCACTGTTTTCTTTGATAGATATTGCCTCCCAAAACAATACGGACAATCTTTTTCAAATGCCAAGAGTATCGACCATACGTCTTTTACTTTCCATTTCGTTTTACAATACGTACAACGCGCCATTGAGTTCCTCCTCAGTTTAAGGTGTTTTCTAATATATTCTACTTTATTGTACGAAAGTCATTTGAATTTGATGTGGTAAAATGCAAAACAAGCCTAACCCCGTTCTACATTCAGGAAGGGGCTAGGCTTGTTTTAATTTCGATCAAAGTCTCTTTGTATCAGGCTGTTTATACATTGCCTAGATAGCTTCGCGTTAAATTCGGGAGAATAATTTTTCCATTTTTACTGTATTTTTCGAATAGCTCTGATAGGAGAAAAATAAAATTTTTATACTGTTCGTCATTTTCTTTCGGAGCATAAGATGCTGATAAATTCCTTCCCAAAAACCCTTCATAATCAAAAAGTAAATCATTTTGATATTCTTTAAAATCATACTTTCCATCTTTAAAAAAGCTGTTAAATACTTCTGGAGTTTCATCTATTCCACCGCTAAATCCTTTAAAGTTTGGGCAGGTTTTCTGGCAAATTTCTGCGTTCTCTTTAATAAGTGGACTAGTTAAATCTCTACTATTCCAAACAAGTGCAACATTTGCTTTTTGTTTTAAAATTCGTTGGCATTCGATTTTGAAAGCCTCTTTATTAAACCAATGAAATGCTTGGGCAACAGTTACTAAATCTACACTATTTTCTTTTAAAGTGGTATGTTCAGAAGTTGCTTTTATGGATTGAAAACGAGAATATAGTTTTAACGATTGCTCAGCGATCTTCCTCATATCATCATCTGGTTCAACTCCAATAACATGGAAACCACTTTCAAGCAGCTGGTGGCTAAATATCCCCGTACCTGAACCAATATCAGCCACAATCCGATTCCCTTTCAGTTGGTTAGCTGAAAGCAAGTAATCAATATATTCATTAGGATAACTAGGGCGATATTTTGCATATATATCGGCCCTGTCAGTAAAATTTTCTGTTGTTTTCACAGTACTACCTTCTTTCTTACGATATTATGTACAGAAATAGAAATTAAATATGAATTCCGGCATCAGTCTCTAAGTCTACAACTTAAGAGTCCAGCTAAATAGAAAGCCTCAGTTTCTTTATTCAAATATCCTTTATCCGTTTAGTATACTATTTTAGATAATATCTTCCAAAAGACTAGAATGGCTTACTCAATTATGTTTTAAAGTGTATATTTTTATGGATTTATTTAATAATTTATGAGCGATTGTATGTCGTATTACGTTTACGTAGGTAAGAGATTTTCATTTTTGCTATTTAAATTGGCCAATATATCCTTTTTACAATTTACTGAAAATCATGTATAACAGAGATACATGATTATTTTATCTCGCTATTTGCGGGCAGTAAGATCCCTTACCTCGAAATTTAGCAAAAGTAAAGAAGTTAGGTTGGGGTCGGGATGGCCGTAAAAGTCCGATTGGTGAGGGTTGATTAAAGTTTCACTTTATAAATATTCAGAAGTAGAGGGAGAAAAGTTGTAATGGTAAGAAAAACGTTCAAGATGCGCGTGTCTAAAAATAGAACGATTTCGATTAATGGCTCGATTCTTGATGTGGATGTTACACATGATGAATTTTTACAAGAGTTTGTTGAGTGGGTCGATTCTAAAGGTTGGTCGTTTATGGGGATAACGGATGAGATTACGCCCGAGGAAGCTAGTCAAAAGTTAATAGATTCGTTGATTGATGAGAAGGATAAGAAAGAGTAATTCCTTCTTATTTTTATTGTATATTTATGTTCTTTATCGTAAAAATATGATATAGTAAAAAATAGTGAAAATTCTTCCAGTTTAATACAAATTACATATGATTGGTAGATTTATTATTTTGTTAGAGGAGTAAATGGAAAAGGGAGAGTCATATGGTAAATTTTAAGAAAATTTTGGTTTTTATTACAGTTATTTGTTTGTTTTTGTTGACACCTATGACATTGCGTGCTGAGACGAATATTGGAGTAAATCCAGAACAAGTTGCACCACCACCTGCAGAAGGACCGAATGTTTTTAGTCAGTTTGCAACGACAATTGATGCGAAAACAGGAGATGTTTTGTATGACAAAAATGCATATCACCGTGCATATCCTGCTAGTACGACGAAGGTGTTAACAGCGATTTTACTCATGGAGCATACAAAGCCAGAGGATCAATTTACATTTTCACAATTAGCATTAGATCAAGAGAAGAGTAATTATCAAATTGAGTTTCAACCTGGAGAGACAATTAATAGAAATACTGCGCTTATGATTTTAATGGTGCTGAGTGCGAATGATGTGTCGTATGCGATTGCGGAGCGGATTGGCGGGAGTGTTGAGAATTTCGCTAATATGATGAATGAGAAAGCGAAGCAATTAGGGGCGAAAGATAGCCACTTTGTAACACCGAATGGATTGCATGATCCGAACCATTATACAACGCCGTATGATATGGCTATGATTACGAAGGGTGTGCAAAAGTATCCTGAAATTTTACAAGCGATGAATACGAAAAGAACGACAGTTACGACGTCTAGGCAGACGGTGTCTATTTTTAATAAATCTAATTTTTTTGAAAATCCATATAGCATTGGCGGTAAGACAGGGTTTACGAATGAAGCGCGTAATACACTTGTTTTATTAAATGAGAAAGATGGAAATCGTATTATAAGTGTAGTAATGGCTTCTCAAAGACCTGAAATTTATGAAGATTTGAAGCAGATGGCGGACTATTCTTTCGGTCAATTTACGAAGCAAATGGTGCTTGATAAACATAATTGGCATCAAAAAACAACATATTTAAATAAAGATGTTAATTCTGAGTTGGAACAAAGTGCAGAGCTTATGCTTAAGAAAGATGAAGGGAAAAATGTGAAAACTATTTTCCGGGCGGCTTCATTAGATAAAGAATCTTTATATCATAAAGGAATACATCGTGGTGAGGTAGTTGGTGCAGTTGATATTACGAAAAATAATCAAACAATTGCGACGGTAAATGTTCTTTCAACAGAAGATGTCACTTTTGCGATGCCTAAAAAAGATACAACTATGCCTGAAGTAAAAGACTCAAATATGAAAGTAATAAGTGTTGGGATAGGTGCGATTGTATTATTTGGAGCAATTTTATATGTAGTGTTGCGCCGAAATACAAAAGGAATGAAATCAGAAGGTAAATAAATTACTAATAAAAAGACTGTGTAAAATTTTGGCACAGTCTTTTTTATATACCTTAAATAACTAATAATTGTAAATTTTCTTATTGCAATAACTTAAAGTTCGTTATATCATTTACTTGTGTTCTTGTTAAAGAACGTAATGGATATTGCATACTTCAAATAATATAAAACAACGGAGAGGGAGAGAGACGATGAAATTAATATGGAAGATAATTAGCAACGCGATCTCATTTGTTTTATTTGCATTGATGGTTTTTTTAGCTTTTGTAGTTATTTCTTCAAAAGCAAGCGGTGGTGATCCGACAGTGATGGGATATCAATTTAAGAGCGTTCTTTCAGGATCAATGGAGCCGACGTTTTTAACAGGATCAATCATTGCAATAGAACCAAACAAAGATGGTTCTAAATATCAAAAAGGTGATGTTATTACCTTTAAAGAGAAAGATCAAAAAATTATCACTCACCGTATTATCGGTGTGAAAGATACAAATGGAAAAGTAATGTATGAAACAAAAGGGGATAACAACAACGGACCAGATTTAGAGCCAGTACTTGCAGAAAATGTAGTTGGAAAGTATGCAGATATTACAGTTCCGTACGTTGGTTATTTACTGAATTATGCGAATTCAAAAGCGGGAGCAGCATTACTTCTTATTATTCCAGGAGTCTTTTTACTTGGATATTCCGCGATTTCTATTTTGGGGGCTATTCGTAGCATTGACGGAGAAAAGAAAGATAAAAAAGTAGAACAATCCGTCTAGTTCGTTTGGTTATACTTTCCGTTTAGGAAGTTAACAAATATATATTAAGGGGATATGGACATGACTTTAAAGAAAAAATTAGGAATGGGTATTACATCAGCAGTATTAGGAGCAGCTTTAGTTGGTGGAGGAACATTTGCATTTTTCAGTGATAAAGAAGTGTCAAACAATACATTTGCGGCTGGAACACTGGATTTAGCATTAAATCCATCAACAGTTGTTAACGTTTCGAATTTAAAACCTGGGGATACAATTGAAAAAGAATTTAAACTAGAAAATAAAGGCTCTTTAGATATTAAAAAGGTTCTACTGAAAACAGATTATAATGTAGAAGATGTAAAGAAAGATAATAAAGATGATTTTGGTAAACATATTAAAGTAACATTCTTAAAAAATGTAGATAAGCATGAGACAATTGTGAAACAAACTACTTTAGATAAATTAAAAGGTGACACACTTACAGCTGTAGATAATGATTTATCGGCTTGGTTCTGGGATGAAAAAGGTATTTCAGCAGGTAAATCTGATAAATTCAAAGTGAAATTTGAGTTCGTTGATAATGGAAAAGATCAAAATCAATTCCAAGGCGATAAGTTACAATTAAATTGGACGTTTGATGCACAACAAACAGCAGGTGAAGAAAGATAATAACAAAAAGGGCTATCACATGGATAGCCCTTTTTCTATTTTTCTAGTATTTGTCTATCAATTTTAATAGTTCTTTACTATAATATAGATAATGTTCTGTATAAAGAACGTAATGTTCGATGGGAGAGATTAAGATGCTGAAAAGACCGCGTAATTTTAAAAAGATGCTTATATTGCCGTGTATGTGTTCTATTACGTTTTATTTAGGATCTCAAATTATGACTCATACAGAAGCGGCGTTCATTCATGAAACGAAAGTAGAAGCGACGCTTTCTACAGCAATTATATTTCCGAAAACAGTTAATACGTTAAAAGAGCAATCTGAGAAACATAAACAGTTTATTGAGCGTGAGTATGGAACGATGAAGGGAAAATCGAAAGCAACTTCTATTGAAGAAATAAAACAGGCGATTTCTGTATGGCAACAAGGGCGTGAGAAAATTGTTGCTGAGAAGGAAGCTCTGCAAAATGTATATACTGAAATAGAAGCTCCTTATAATCAAATACAAGAAGAATTAAAGGTAAATAAAGATGAGTCGATGCAGCAAGTGTCCGTATATGTAAATGAAGGCTTTCGCAGTATCAAAGAGAAACGTGACTATATTGAGAAAGAAATTAGCTTGAAAGCTATTGATGAGCAAATTCAGGCTCTTCAGCAACAATTAAACGTTGCAATTGAAGCGGAAGGACAAAAGAAAGTAGAAGAACAGAAGAAAGTAGAAGAACAAAAGAAAGTAGAAGAGCAGAAGAAAGCAGAAGAACAGAAGAAAGTAGAAGAACAGAAGAAAGCAGAAGAACAGAAGAAAGCAGAAGAACAAAAGAAAGTAGAAGAACAGAAGAAAGTAGAAGAACAAAAGAAAGTAGAAGAGCAGAAGAAAGCGGAGTAACTGCTTTAGTGAAACAGCCGGAAAACAAGAATGTGGTGTAAGAGAGTGTGAACGAATAAGCAAGACTAGTAATATTTATACGAGTGTGAGGGAAAGTTAGCCCTCACCTCTTTGTTTTGCTTTTTCTTATAGTATTAAATGATTTGAGTGTGAAAAAAGATATAAATTATCACTCGTTTTTCTGAAAAGTCTAAATAATATTGAGAAATAAAAATAACTGAAAATATTAATAAATATGTGTTGTGTTTATATAGGTTTGTTCGTTATAATGAACATAAGGTTTTTAAAAAAGAACACATATTAGCTAAGCTAATATAGTTTTCTTTACATCTCTTATTGAAAAATAAGTGATAAAAATATAAAAAAAAGCTAGGGGGAATTGATTGTGAGTCTGAAAAAGAAATTAGGTATGGGAGTTGCATCAGCAGCATTGGGGTTAGCTTTAATTGGTGGAGGAACATTTGCATTCTTTAGCGATAAAGAAGTATCAAACAATACATTTGCAGCTGGGACGTTAGACCTTACATTAAACCCTAAAACGCTTGTAGATATTAAAGATTTAAAACCAGGGGATTCTGTTAAGAAAGAGTTCTTATTACAAAACAGCGGTTCGTTAACTATTAAAGACGTTAAATTAGCAACAAAGTATACTGTTAAAGATGCAAAAGGTGATAATGCTGGTGAAGACTTTGGTAAGCACGTTAAAGTAAAATTCCTTTGGAACTGGGATAAACAAAGTGAGCCTGTATACGAAACAACTTTAGCAGACTTACAAAAAGTTGATCCAGATCTTTTAGCTAAAGACATCTTTGCTCCTGAGTGGGGAGAAAAGGGTGGATTAGCAGCTGGTACAGAGGATTATCTATGGGTACAATTTGAATTTGTAGATAATGGAAAAGATCAAAATATCTTCCAAGGTGATACATTGAATTTAGAATGGACATTCAATGCTAACCAAGAAGCTGGGGAAGAAAAATAATAAAAAAGCGGGTATCCCCCGCTTTTTTATAAAGAAAAAGAAGTGCTACTTGTAAGCACTTCTTTCTATTTATTATTTTGCTTCCACTTTGTAAATTCAAGAAATTCACGAAATTGTTCTTTGGAGACACCAGAGTTCATTGCATCTTTAACGAGTTGTGTCCATTCGGAGTCTAGGTTAGTTTCCTTTGTTGTTTCATCATGAAGTAAAGTATCAACTGGAATTTGTAGAACTGCTGCGATCTTTTCAAGAAACTGAATGGAAGGGTTTTTTTGTAAATTTCGTTCTATAGAACTAATGTAAGATTTAGCAACGCCAGCTTTTTCGGCAAGTTCAGTTAATGAAATCCCTTTTTGTAAACGAAGGCGTTTTATACGTTCTCCAATCATATTTGCGCACCTTTCTATCAATATGTAGTTGTCTTATGATGTCATTATTATAACATAAACTTCGTTAAAAAGAACAAACCTATTGAGCCTGACTGGATGGCTTCATACGTTGGAAAAATTGCTCGATGTCTTGCATGGCGATACCAGCATCTAGAGCTTCAAGTATTAAATCAATCCATTCTTGATCCAGTGCGTCTGTCTTATCTTTGTACAAATGTAATTCCTCCCTAATTATCGGTCATAATTGCTGCTACAGAATACATGATAATGCAATCCGATTTTGTGTTTTATATAGTGAATTATCAAATATTGTGTAGATGAAACAAAGATAAAATCCCCATTAAACTCCCTCTATGGAAATTATAAATTGTTCGATAAAAACTTTCAATATTTTCAGAAAACATTGTTGAATTGTGATATATTCGTATGCTAACTATGAAATTTTTACAAATATATTAAAAATATTACATGATATGACTAAATATTGAAAAAATATTGAATTTTTAATAAAATTCAATTTGTAATACATATTATTTATTAGGGGAGGAAATATGGGATGAACAAGAAACCGTTCAAAGTTTTGTCATCAATCGCTTTAACAGCTGTATTAGGCCTTTCATTCGGAGCTGGCACTCAATCTGCATATGCTGAAACGCCTGTGAATAAAACAGCTACGAGCCCAGTTGATGATCATTTAATTCCGGAAGAACGTTTAGCAGATGCGCTAAAAAAACGTGGGGTAATTGATTCGAAGGCTTCAGAGACAGAAACAAAGAAAGCAGTCGAAAAGTATGTAGAGAACAAAAAGGGTGAAAATCCTGGAAAAGAAGCAGCAAATGGGGACCAGCTTACGAAAGATGCATCCGACTTTTTAAAGAAAGTAAAAGATGCGAAAGCAGACACGAAAGAAAAATTAAATGAACCAGCAACAGGGACACCTGCAGCGACAGGCCCAGTTAAAGGCGGACTAAATGGTAAAGTGCCAACTTCTCCAGCAAAACAAAAAGACTATAACGGTGAAGTTCGTAAAGACAAAGTACTCGTTTTACTTGTAGAGTACGCTGACTTTAAACATAATAATATCGACAAAGAGCCTGGATATATGTATTCTAACGATTTTAATAAAGAACATTATGAAAAAATGTTATTCGGCAACGAGCCATTCACATTAGATGATGGAAGCAAAATCGAAACATTTAAACAATATTACGAAGAGCAATCTGGTGGTAGTTACACAGTGGACGGAACAGTTACAAAATGGTTAACAGTTCCTGGTAAAGCTGCTGATTACGGTGCAGATGCTGCTAGCGGCGGTCATGATAATAAAGGACCAAAAGGGCCACGTGATTTAGTAAAAGATGCATTAAAAGCAGCTGTAGATAGTGGTATTGATTTATCAGAGTTCGATCAATTTGATCAATACGATGTAAATGGTGATGGAAATAAAAATCAACCAGATGGTTTAATCGATCACTTAATGATTATTCATGCGGGTGTTGGACAAGAAGCAGGCGGTGGTAAATTAGGCGATGATGCAATTTGGTCGCACCGTTGGACAGTTGGACCAAAGCCATTCCCAATTGAAGGTACACAAGCGAAAGTTCCATATTGGGGCGGAAAGATGGCAGCATTTGACTACACAATTGAACCAGAAGATGGAGCGGTTGGTGTATTCGCACATGAATATGGTCACGATTTAGGTCTTCCAGATGAGTACGATACACAATATAGTGGTCAAGGTGAGCCGATTGAAGCTTGGTCTATTATGAGTGGCGGAAGCTGGGCTGGTAAAATCGCTGGAACGACGCCAACGAGTTTCTCACCACAAAATAAAGAGTTTTTCCAAAAAACAATTGGTGGTAACTGGGCAAATATCGTAGAAGTAGATTACGAGAAATTAAATAAAGGTATCGGTCTAGCGACATATTTGGATCAAAGTGTTACGAAATCAGATCGACCAGGTATGATCCGTGTTAACTTACCAGATAAAGATGTTAAAACAATTGAGCCAGCATTTGGTAAACAATATTATTACAGCACAAAAGGTGACGATCTTCATACGAAGATGGAAACACCGTTGTTTGATTTAACGAATGCAACGAATGCAAAATTTGATTTCAAGTCATTATATGAGATTGAAGCAGGTTATGATTTCCTTGAAGTACACGCTGTAACAGAAGATGGTAAACAAACGTTAATTGAAAGACTTGGCGAGAAAGCAACTAGTGGAAATGCAGATTCGACAAATGGAAAATGGATTGACAAATCATATGATTTAAGTCAATTCAAAGGCAAGAAAGTAAAATTAACATTTGATTACATTACTGATGGTGGTTTAGCATTAAATGGATTCGCTCTTGATAATGCTTCATTAACAGTAGATGGTAAAGTAGTATTCTCTGATGATGCAGAAGGTACACCACAATTAAAATTAGATGGTTTCGTTGTATCTAACGGAACAGAAAAGAAAAAACATAACTACTATGTTGAGTGGAGAAACTATGCTGGGGCAGATAACGCGTTGAAATTTGCTCGCGGTCCAGTATTTAACACTGGTATGGTTGTATGGTATGCAGATTCAGCTTATACAGATAACTGGGTTGGTGTACATCCAGGACACGGTTTCCTTGGTGTTGTTGATTCTCATCCAGAAGCAATTGTTGGTACTTTAAATGGTAAACCAACAGTTAAGAGCAGTACACGATTCCAAATCGCTGATGCTGCGTTCTCATTCGACAAAACGCCAGCTTGGAAAGTTGTATCTCCAACGCGTGGAACATTTACGTATGATGGCTTAGCAGGCGTACCGAAGTTTGATGATTCGAAAACGTATATTAATCAACAGATTCCAGATGCAGGACGTATTTTACCGAAGCTTGGTTTGAAATTTGAAGTAGTAGGACAAGCTGATGATAATTCTGCAGGTGCTGTTCGTTTATATCGTTAATACAGTAAAACTACCGAGAGATTTTCTTTCGGTAGTTTTTTTGTGAGCAATGAATTTTATATAGCTGAAAAAGTCATATATAATGTAACTTTAAGAATAGAAATTTGTTATATATGAAGTCTATATAAATAATGAAAGAATTGGATAAAAATAGTGGGAGAAGGTGAGTGAATGAGTATTACCTCTATTGTAAGTAGGCAAAAGGAATATTTTTTAAAAGGGTGTACGAGAAGCATCGAAATGAGAAAGAATAATTTGAAGAAGCTTTATGAAGGCATTCAGCGTTTTGAAGAAGAAATATTTCAGGCATTGAAATTAGATTTAAATAAGTCAGTTCACGAGTCGTTTACAACGGAAGTTGGATATGTATTAAAAGAAATTTCCTTTCAATTGAAACATATGTCATCGTGGAGTAAACCGAAGCGAGTTCGAACAGCACTCACTCATTTTGGATCAAAAGGAAAAGTAGTGCCAGAGCCGTATGGTGTGACGCTTATTATTGCACCGTGGAACTATCCTTTTCAATTAGCAATTGCACCACTTGTAGGAGCACTTGCAGCTGGAAATACAATCGTTTTAAAGCCGTCAGAGTTAACGCCAAGCGTTTCAAAAGTGCTTAAGAGAATGTTAGGTGAATTATTCCCAGAAGAGCTTGTAGCGGTAGTAGAAGGTGGCGTTGAAGAGAGTACATCTTTGCTGAGGGAACCAATTGATTATATTTTCTTTACTGGTAGTGTTGGCGTTGGAAAAGTTGTAATGGAAGCAGCAGCGAAACAGTTGACGCCGCTTACGTTAGAACTTGGCGGGAAAAGTCCTTGTATTGTACATAAAGATGCAAAGATAGAGATGACAGCAAGAAGAATTGTTTGGGGTAAGTTTTTAAATGCAGGGCAGACATGTGTAGCGCCTGATTATATGTACGTGCATTCTTCCGTGAAAGAACAGCTAGTTGAGGCACTGCGACATGAAATCACAGAGCAGTATAGTAAAGAACCTTTGCAAAATGAAAATTACGTGCGTATTGTAAGTGAGCGCCATTTTGAACGATTATGTGGATTTTTACAAGATGGTCAAGTCGTAATTGGTGGAAACTATAAGAAAGATACATTACATATTGAACCGACAGTGCTAGCGGATATTACATGGCAAGATGCTGTTATGGAAGATGAAATTTTTGGTCCGATTTTACCAATCATAGAGTACGACAATATAGAAGATGTAATTGGCACAATTCAGCAACATCCGAAGCCGTTAGCGTTATATGTATTTTCGGAAGATAAAGAAGTACAAAAGAAAGTGACGAGTAATATTTCATATGGTGGAGGCTGTATTAATGATGTTGTCTATCATCTTGCCACGCCATATTTACCTTTTGGGGGTGTTGGAAGTAGTGGATTAGGGGGTTATCATGGGGAAGAAAGTTTTCGGACTTTTTCACATTATAAAAGCATTTTAGCCCAATCTACAGCATTCGACATGAAAATTCGTTACTCTTCTACAAAAAGTGCTTTAAAATTCATACGAAAGTTGTTAAAATGATGATGGTGTTTATCAGTAGGCGTAGCCGTATGATAATAGCCCCTTCGCGATGGAAGGGGTTTTTCTGTTCGACGTTATGTATCATGCGAAAATGAATCAAACATACTACATAAAGAATAGAAACGAACGCTTGCTAAATAACCATTTTTGTTTGGATCGAAACAAAAAATAGTCTATAGAACATAAATATTTATTCATGAATATAAAAATTTAAAATTTAAGGTAGATAGGACGGGAAAATGAAAAAGATTATTAAAGTTGAAGCAGTTGAAAAACATTTTGGAAATCAAGTGATTATCCCACCTCTTTCTTTAGATATTAAAGAGGGAGAGTTTTTAACAATTTTAGGGCCGAGTGGCTGCGGGAAAACGACTTTACTTCGTATGATCGCAGGATTTGAAACTCCAACTAAAGGGAATCTTTTATTAGATGATGAAAGAATTAACGATTTGCCGCCATATAAGCGTCATATGAACCTAGTGTTCCAACATTACGCACTATTCCCACATATGACAGTAGAGAAGAATATTTGTTTTGGTATGAAAATGCAGAAAGTATCAGCAGCAGAGCAGAAAGAGCGTGCTGAAGAGGCAATGCGTTTAACGCAGTTACTTGAGTTCCGTAATCGTAAACCTGCTAAGCTTTCTGGTGGACAACAGCAGCGTGTTGCAATTGCAAGAGCGATTGTAAATAATCCGCGTGTATTACTATTAGATGAGCCACTTGGAGCGCTTGACTTTAAGTTACGAAAAGACTTGCAACGTGAATTGAAAAACTTACAACGTAATTTAGGAATTACGTTTATATACGTAACGCACGATCAAGAAGAAGCAATGAGCATGAGCGATCGTATCGTCGTTATGAATAAAGGACATATCGAACAAATTGGAACGCCGAAAGAAATTTATAATAAGCCGAAAACATTGTTCGTTGCGACATTCATCGGTGAAAATAATATTGTGAAAAATGGGGAAGGCTATGTAGCAATTCGCCCTGAAAATGTGAAAGTACGTTCGGTTGAAGAACCAATTTTAAAAGAATACCATCTTGGACATATTGAAGATATCGAGTTTGTCGGAAATATGGAGAAGCTTTATGTACGTGATGAGAAAACATCAGAATTACTAATGACATATCAAACTGCTGAAGAGGCAGCGCAGTGGAGCATTGGAGATAATGTATATGTAGGCTGGGAGCAAGAGGACGAGGTGACCTTAAATTGAAAAAAGGGAAATTACTCGCACTACCTACAGTCGCGTGGCTGTTAATTTTCTTCCTAATCCCGCTCGTATTCGTATTAGGATTCGCCTTCATGCAGCGCGGAGCTTACGGGACAGTAGAAATGCAATTTACGCTGGAGAATATATCCCGTGTGTTTGATCCATTGTACTTAGGAACGTTATGGGAAACTGTTAAGATTGCAGTTATTACTACAGTAATATGTTTATTAATTGGTTATCCATTTGCGTATACAATTACAATTGTTGACCGCAAATATCGTTCTATTCTTTTATTATTGGCAACGATCCCGTTTTGGATTAACTTTCTTGTTCGTTCATACGCATGGATTGTTATTTTACGTTCACAAGGTCTTGTGAATACGTTGTTATTAAAACTCGGCATTATTAGTGAACCGTTAAATTTATTATATAATACGCCTTCTGTAATACTCGGAATGGTCTATTCTTTATTACCATTTATGATTTTACCAGTGTATGCAGCAATTGAGCAGCTGGATAAGCGTAAGCTAGAAGCGGCTTATGATTTAGGAGCAACACCAATAAAGGCATTTTGGAATATAACAGTGCCGATGACAATGTCAGGAATTGCGACTGGTTCTATTTTAGTATTCGTTTCTTCTATCGGAATGTTTGTTGTATCAGACGTGATGGGCGGATCGAAAGTAGCATTAATCGGAAACGTTATTCAAAACCAATTCTTAGGTGCACGTGACTGGCCGTTTGGATCTGCGTTATCGATTATCGTTGTTCTATTCTCTGTTCTGTTAATTTACTTATATTATCGTGCAACGAAAGTATATAAATATAATGAGAACGGAGGGGAATAGGCAAAGATGAAGAAGTTTTTAGTTTCTTATTCTTGGTTAATTTTGTTATTCTTGTATTTTCCAATGATGGTTTTAATGGTCTATTCTTTCAACGACTCTCGCATTAATGCGGAGTGGGAAGGTTTTACATTCCATTGGTATACAGATTTATTTCAAAAACAAGATGTTATTGATGCATTTGTAAATAGTATTACGATTGCAGTTATAACAACGATTGTGACAACGGTACTTGGTGTATTCTTTGCGATTGCTTTACATCGTTATAAATATCGTTTCGAAGGGGCTATTAATGGCCTTGTGTATTTACCAATTTTAATTCCTGATATTTTAATGGGATTATCTTTACTAATTCTTTTCAGTCAGCTAGGAATGGAACTTGGACAAACAACGATTATTATTGCACATATTACATTTAGTATTTCGTTTGTTGTTGTTATTTTAGCTGCGCGTCTTTCAAGTATGGGACGTGACTTAGAAGAAGCTGCAAATGATTTAGGAGCAACGCCTTGGCAAACGTTTCGTTTTGTAACGTTCCCAGCAATTGCACCGGGAGTTATTTCAGCAGCATTATTAACATTCACATTATCAATTGATGATTTTGTAATTAGTTTCTTCGTATCAGGACCAGGATCAACAACATTGCCATTATACATTTACAGTATGGTTAAGCGCGGAGTATCACCAGAAATTAATGCTCTTTCTACAATTTTAATTGTTGCTATCGTAGGATTAATGGTTCTATCTGAAATCTTCCGTAACAAAGGTGCAGATGGTGAAGAAAACTCTGGAGGACACCTTCCTTTATAATACGAACGAGATAGAAAGTACGAGGGGGTAATAAACCGATGAAATTAATGAAAAGAATAGCTGGCGCAGCAATTAGCTTTAGCCTTGTTGCTGGTGTGCTTGCTGGTTGTGGTGAAAAGAAAGAAGAATTAAATATTTATAGCTGGGCTGACAATTTTGATGAGCAAGTGCTAAGAGATTTTGAAAAGAAGTATAATGTGAAAATTAACTATGATAAGTACGCAAGTAACGAAGAAATGCTTGCGAAATTACAAGCTGGTGGCGCAAAGTATGATTTAATTCAACCATCTGATTACATGGTTAAAACAATGGCAAAAATGGATTTATTAGCGCCGTTAGATAAAAAGAATATCCCAAATATCGAAAACATGGTTTCTAATTTCAAAACACCTGCGTTTGATCCAGAGAATAAATATTCTTTAGTGTACACTTGGGGTGTAACAGGGATTGCATACAATAAAAAGTATGTGAAAGAAGCACCTACAAGCTGGGCTGACTTATGGAATGAGAAATATAAAGGACATGTAACGTTATTAAACGATTCTCGTGAAGTATTAGGAGTGGGTCTTAAGAAGCACGGGTTCTCAAACAGTACAAAAGAAGATGCAGAGTTAAAGACAGCAGCAGATGATTTAAAGAAGCTGCTTCCAAACTTATTAGCATTTGATACAGATAACATTAAACAAAAATTCATTACAGAAGATGCTTGGATCGGAACAGTTTGGTCTGGAGATGCAGCATTTATCGCAAAAGATAATAAAGATGTAGAATACGTTGTACCAAAAGAAGGCGGCACAATTTGGGCTGATACGTTAGCAATTCCAAAGGGTGCAAAACATAAAGAGCTTGCTGAGAAGTTTATGAACTACTTACTTGATGAAAAAGTAAGTGTGAAAAACTACGAGTCAATTGGTTACAGTAATCCAAATGAAAAAGCTCATCCTCTTCATAGTAAAGAATACCGTGATAATCACATGATTTTCTTAACGAAAGAAGAGTTAGATCGTACAGAATGGCTTGTTGATGTAGACGATAAGTTAAAAGACTATGATCGTTACTGGACAGAGCTAAAAACAAAAGGTAAATAAGTAAGAAAATGCGGTTTCTAAAGTAGAAATCGCATTTTTTCATAGTAGGAGGAAATCGTTTGAAGAAGAAGTTACATCAGTATGAGGTAATATGTATCGGTTTATTATTTGCTGTATTTAGTATTGTTGCTTGGCGCGTACATGCAGGTGGCGTTACAGTAATGGATACATATGTCCGCGGATTAGTAAAAGGGCTACAAACGGAAAGTTCCCTTACATTTTTCTCGTACTTTACAAAATTGGGGTCAGCAATTGGGATAGCTGCTACGCTCGTTATAAGTTTGCTTGTTTTTTGGAAGAAGCGTTATTATGCTGCGATGATTGTGTATCCAATGGGAATTTTAATAACACATCTTGTGAATAAAGGGATAAAAGAGATTGTAAAGAGAGAACGTCCGTCATTAAATGAAGCGTTAGATGCACTTGGATATAGTTTTCCTAGTGGACATGCAATGCTATCGATTATGACATTTGGATTTCTTGCTTATATCATTGCTGCTAATTTGAAAAGCATAGCTGGGAAATGTGTCATAACGATTTTGATGGGTATAGTAATCCTATCGATTGGATTAAGTAGAGTCATTTTAGATGTACATTACCCAACTGATATTTTAGCTGGTTACTGCGTAGGTGGTATTTTGTTAGTTATCGCTATTTACTATCATCGTTTACTTACTGAGAGATTGGGGATTAATAAAGAGAGATAGAAAAAACGCCTGGAAAAACTATCATTATAGTGTTCCTAGGCGTTTTTTGTTTGTATAAAGATATGATACAGTATAAGTGACAATTGAATTATTTAAAGTAGGTGAAAATGTGTGAAGACAAATGTTCATAAAGTTGATAAGTGGGGGAAGTTAGGAGCTTTTTTGTATCAATTTCGTTATACAGTAATTGTAGCGTTACTGTTGCTTGCAATCGCACTTGGGATTTTTGCTCCAAAGCTACCGGGAGTATTAGGTGGTGACGGTTTCCAAACGGAAGGAGACTATCAAAAAACAAAAGAAATTTTAGATAAAGATTTTAAGAAGTCTCAAGATACGCTTCTGCTCGTTTTTGAGAAAAATAAAGATGCTTCGCATGAGGAATTTAAAAAGCGAATAGATGAAATTGTAAAGAATGTTCAAGAGAAAGAGAACTATGAATCTTTCCATCACCCAATCCAAAATAAAGAAATGCTACAAGATGACATCGGTTATGCAACAATTTTATTTTCCGGGAAAACAAATAAAGAAAGAATGGAAAAGACATTACAATTTGCTAATGAGATTGAGAAAGAAAGTAATGTAGTATTAAAAGTAACACCTACAGGATTTCCGAAAATTAATCAAGAGATTAATGAAAGAACGCAAAATGATTTAAAAGTAGCAGAAATGATTGGATTACCAATTGCGTTTCTTGTATTACTATTTTCGTTTGGTAGCCTTTTGGCATCAATTTTACCGATTTTGAATGGAGCGCTTAGTGTTATTAGCACGATGGGTATATTGTATTTCATCGGTGTGGATAAAGAACTATCTATTTTCGTGTTAAACGTTGCACCGATGATTGGACTTGCACTATCTATTGATTTTGCGCTATTATTTGTGAACCGTTTTCGAGAGGAAGTTGCTAAACGAACGGTAAAAGAAGCGATAGCAATTACATATCAGACGGCAGGACGTGCAATTGTATTTTCAGGATTATGCGTATTTGTTGGGTTATCCGGTTTGTTTTTCTTTAAGATAGATTATATTCAATCTGTCGCAATTAGCGGAATGATTGTTGTGATTATGAGTATTTTATTCTCACTCACACTTCTTCCAGCGTTATTATCGTTAATCGGTAAAAAAATATTAAAAAAGAATCAAGTAGCACATACGCCGGCAAAAGCATGGCGTAAATTTGCACAATTTGTGATGAAACATCCAATTGCAATGATTGTTGTTGTTACAACATTTATTGTTATTTGCTTATTACCGTTACGTACAGCTAATTTGCAGTTCCCTAGTGTTGAAGCTTTACCTGAAAAGAGTGATACAAGGATTGCATATGAAAAGTATGAAGAAGCATTTAATAAAACTGTCAAAACACACGCTGATGTTACGTTAGTTGTAGAGACGAAAAAAGATATGAAAGAAAAAGAAAGTCTACAAAAGATAGAAGAAGTCGTTCAAACGTTAAAAGATGATAAAAAAGTACATGAAGTAAGAAGTTTATACGACGGGTTAACTGGAATGAAAGCAGATCAAGTTGCTGGAATATTGCAGTCGCCAGAAGCAGCAAAACTAACTCCTGTATTTGAAGCATACACAAAAGGGAATAAGACGACGATAGAAGTTTTTTTGAAAACAAAACCACGTACAGAGACTGCAAAACAGTGGGTGCGTGACTTTAAAAAGAACTATAAAGAAACGAATGTTACGTATTATCTAGGCGGAATGACGACGTTTCAACAAGAATTAGAAGATGAAATTAAAGATAAAGTTGTAATTGGTATGTCTGTTATATTTGGATCGACCTTTGTTATATTATTATTTGCATTCCGATCTATACTCATTCCAATTAAGGCAATTATTATGAATATACTTAGTTTGAGTGCAACCATTGGAATTGTTGTTTGGTTATTTGAAGGTGGTCATTTCGGTTTAGAAGCGAGTCCGGTTCTGTTTGTCTTACCAATCTTCATTTTTGGCCTCGTATTTGGGCTTAGTATGGATTATGAAGTATTTCTTATTTCACGTATTCACGAGCTCTATGAAGAAACAGGAGATAACGATCAAGCAACGTTAGAAGGGCTCGTTTCAACAAGTAGAATCATTACATCAGCTGCATTAATTATGATTGTTGTAACGGGTGCATTCGCATTTACTGATATTTTACCAGTAAAGCAGATGGGGCTTGGCGTGGCATTAGCAATATTTCTTGATGCAACAATTATTCGTCTTATGCTCGTTCCAAGCTTAATGAAGTTATTTGGAGACTGGAATTGGTGGTTACCATTTCGAAAAAAACGAGAAAAATCATCGTAAAAAAATGCTCATCATATTGATGAGCATTTTTTTATGAATAGCAAGACCTACATTTTGCAAATAGTATGTGATAAGAACATTACATACAAGTAGGTGAAGGCAATGTTTCGTTATTTTAAGTTTAAGTTAAATGATACAGTACAGTTTGCAGAAAACGATGGGCATATGTATCGCATTGTCGGTTATCGGTTAGAAAAGGGATTTTATCCAAAAGATGAATGGACTCATATCATTTATGAACTACTTAGAGAATTTGACGGGTATACGATGGATGCAGAGGAGGAAGAACTTGTAAAGGTCGTTCAAGTAGAGGATGAGTATTACAAAATACAAGAAGTATCAGGTTATCGTTATCCAGTAAAAATGAAACAAAAACAACAAGTGATGAAAATAGAAAGGATGGACGATTTATTAGATGCTTACAATGACTATAAAAGGTTGGCGGATTTCTTTAAAGATTTATCGTATGAACAAAAAGCTGAAGAAGTATTGTTAGAAATGAAAAGACTTAGAGCTTGAGGGGCAGTCTATTATAAGACTGTCCTCTATTTTTGACGGTGCAACAAAGTGTGTTTTCCGTTACAATGAGAGAATCAATAGAAATAAGGTGATAAACAGTATGGAAACAAAGAAAAAGGGCGAATGGTGTGAAATTACCGTTCCAGCTAAATGGAATGGTATAAGTATTGAATCGGTATTAAAAGTAGAATGGGAAATACCGAAAAAGCTATTACATCAGCTTCGTATGGAAAAAGGTGTTACGGTTAACGGAGAACAAAGAAGATGGAATGAGCTTTTAAAAGAGAACGATAAGTTACAAGTTCATATGTTTGCGGAGGAAGAGTACGGTGTGGATCCAGAATATGGTGAATTGCATGTAGTATACGAAGATGATCACGTACTCATCGTAAATAAACCAGAGAAAATGGACACACATCCTTCTGAAAAAGGTGGAACCGGGACGCTTGCAAATCTTGTTGCTTTTCATTTTCAAATGCAAGGTTTAGAGGCGAAGGTGCGTCATATTCATCGTTTAGATAAAGATACGACAGGTGGTGTCGTATTTGCTAAGCATAGAATTGCTGGTGCAATTATGGATCGTTTATTAATGGAACGAAAAATTAAAAGGACGTACGCAGCGCTCGTTGAAGGGAAAGTAAAGGGGAAACAAGGAACGATTGATGCTGCTATTGGAAGGGATCGCCATCATGCTACAAGGCGTCGTATTTCTCCAAAAGGTGACCAAGCTATCACATATTATAAAGTAGAAAAGTATTTTAAGAAGCAAAACACGACTTTCGTAACGTTACAATTAGAAACGGGTAGAACGCATCAAATTCGTGTTCATATGAGCCATAATGGTAATCCACTAGTTGGGGATGTATTATATGGTGGACAAACAAAATATATGTCCAGTCAAGCATTGCATGCGATGAAGATAAATTTCTTGCATCCAATTACGAAAGAAGCGATTGAAGTTGATGTGCCGTTTCCTACAAAGTTAGATAATAAAATAAGAGAATTTCAAAAAGAAAATGCGTAAAGTATAAGTTTTAATTTGAAAAAAGTAGATTTTTGCAGGGATTTCTCTAAAAGGAGCGAAGCCGTTAAGAGAAAAGAGAGGTGAGAATCACTTGATCAAATATAAGTATGTACTTGGAATATTTTTCGCTTGTCTTTTAGTTACTCTATGTCTCTATCCCTATTTACCAACTCGTATGGCAGTACATTGGAATGTAAATGGTGAGCCAAACGAGTTTATGAGTAAACAAGTTGTTGTAGCATTTATTCCTTGTTTTATTATTTTTTCATATGGATTTTTGTATATTATTTCACATAATATATTTAAGTTTAATGAAAGAGAGCATGGTATTATAGACGGATTTATAAAGAAAATTACGTTATTTATGTTGTTTATTCATATGCTTATCCTCTTTATTAATTTTGAGGATTTGATATCCTTTCAAACAGGATTAACGATTGGGATTAGTATGTTTCTTTTTATGCTGAGTAAAGAATTTAAGAAAATAAAAGGCAAAGAAAAAGACCCAATTAAATTACAAAAAATTCGTTTAGTAAGTAGACGGATTTTTCAAGTGATGGCATGTGGCATATTGTTTTCATTGTTTTTGAACTTAGAGTGGGGATTTTATGTATTGCTTAGTGTAATAAGCTGTGGATCTATGCTATTTATGTTATATATTTTCTATTCATACATAATAGAAAGTTATGAAACTTAAAAAAGAGTCTTCTCATTATGAGAAGACTCTTTTAATCTATTTACTTTGTAATAAATTGTTGTGTCCAGTAGTTGCCGCTTTCTACATAACCAACACCGATGTGAGTGAAGCCGTTATTTAAGATGTTTGCACGGTGTCCAGCGCTGTTCATCCAAGCTTGTACCACTTCTTCAGGTGTACGTTGGCCTTGAGCGATGTTTTCACCTGCAGATGTATAAGAAATACCAAATTTCTTCATCATGTCAAACGGAGACCCGTATGTAGGGCTGTTATGATCAAAGTAGTTGTTTTTTTGCATGTCTTCAGACTTAATACGTGCTACTTTGCTTAATTCAGTATCGATTTTTAGTGCTGGTAAACCTTGTTTTGCACGCTCAGCGTTTGTTAATTCAACAACACGTTGTTCGAATTCGCTTAAAGATTTTGCTTCTTCAGCAGGCTTTTGCTCAGCTGGTTTTTGTTCAGCAGGTTTTTGCGTATTGTTGTTTTCAGCAGGCTTTTGAGCTTCTGGTTTTTGAACTTCTTCAGCAGGCTTTTGCTCGGCAGGTTTTTGCTCAGCAGGCTTTTGAGTTTCTGGCTTAGCTGTTGGTTGCTCAGTTACAACATTTTCAGTAGGTTGTTGACCAGGAATGAAGCAGTTTGGTTGGAAGTTTCCTTGTTGCCATTGTGCTAATGATTCAACTCCCATAGATTGTAAGAATGCTTGTAGTTCTTGTTGGCTCATTTGCTTCATCATCACTTTTGAATGCTGAATATTTTGAACCTTTATGTTAGATGGTTGTACTGTTGCAGCTTGTGCATCTAGAGAAGATACTCCTAAAGTAAGAGCTGTTGCAGCAGCTACAGATAATAAAACACGCTTTTTCATGATGTGTGTCCCCCTATATAAAGTTTTAATTTGTTTTCACACGATTTGTTTTTGACAGCCTGTCTGACTGACAAATTCATCGTAGCATATAATTTGCGAGAAAAAAGATGGAAAAAAATTCATAGACTTTAAAATTACCTAATTTATCCTAAGAGAAGAAGGGAGCAAAAATAAGAGAAATATAGAGTATAAAAGGAATTTATAGTGTTTTTATACTTGGTTTTAAGAGGGGGTTTTTGGATAAAGTTACCTAAATAGAAAATGAAGAATCCTATTGTATCAATGGTTTGAGCGATTTTTTGAGGAATATAATGGATTGATTTTTACAAAACTGTAATGTTTCTGTTGTTCTTTTTTATAATAAAGTAACATATTTTTAATGTTGTAGCAGACAAAAAAGCGGCTATCTCTTTACATAGACGAAGGAGATAGCCGTTTTCCTATTATTACGTATGTTACGAGTTATTACGAGTTAGTTTCAATTGCTTCTAATAATAAATCCACAATGTGAATTCCTCTCATTTTATGAGAAAGCCCTTCTCGCTCAATGCCCAATTTCATTTGTAATAAACAACCTGGATTTGCAGTAACAATGGTTGCTGCGTCTGTTTCATGCACACGGTCCATTTTGTAATCTAGAAATTCCATTGATAACTCTGAATGAACAATATTGTAAATACCAGCAGAGCCACAGCAGCGGTCCGCATCTTTCATTTCTCGATATGTTGCACCTTGGATAGCCTCTAGTAACATACGAGGTTCAGAAGATGTGCGCATAACATTGCGTAAATGACAAGAGTCTTGATACGTAATAACCTGCGGCGTGAGTCGTATGTCAGTTCGCTTATGGAAGTCTAGTTCTACTAGTATAGCAGTAATATCTTTAATCTTAGAAACAAACTGCTTAGCACGTTCAGCCCAATCCGGATCATCCTTTAAAAGATAATCATAGTCTACGAGGTAAGCTCCGCAACCTCCTGCATTCGTAATAATATAGTCGATGTTTAAATCTTCGAATGCTTTTATATTTCGCTTTGCTAATTCTTTTGCTCCACTCTTTTCACCAGCATGTCCATGCAATGCACCGCAACAACTTTGTGTTTTCGGAATAACAATATCACAACCAGCTAATTGAAGAAGTTTCATCGTTGCGTTATTTGTTTCTAAAAACATCGTATCCATTAAACAGCCTGCGAAGAATGCAACTTGTTTTTTCTTTGTACTTTCTGCAGGTAAAAATGAAGGACGATCTTTCATTGCTTTCATTTTAGGGACTTTTGGTAAAACGAGATCCATCGTTGCAAGTGTTTCAGGGAATAACTTCATAATACCTGTTTTATGTGTTAGCGTTTGTAAACCAGAACGTTGATAAAATCCGATTAGTCCGGTTAATGTTCGCATTCGATTTTGATGGGGGAATAATCCTTCAAAAACGACTTTTCGAACAGCTTTCACTGGCATTGAGAATTTTTTATTTTGATTAATAATATCTCGAGCCT
The DNA here is from genome assembly GCF_050312695.1 of Bacillus sp. AF62. NCBI lineage: Bacteria > Bacillati > Bacillota > Bacilli > Caryophanales > Bacillaceae > Bacillus > Bacillus sp. AF62. The sequence continues at coordinate 77,384 of NZ_JBNPJZ010000041.1, forward strand.
CTTCTAATAAATGTCCATAATTTACACCAGATGGACAAACAGGCTCACAAGCACGGCAACCAAGACAAACGTTTAATGTATTTTCAACATCTTCATCTGGTTCGATTAAACCATCAACGACTGCTTTCATTAATGCGATACGTCCGCGCGGTGAATGTGACTCTTTATATCCGGATTGAATGTAGGTAGGACAAGTAGGTAAACAAAAACCGCATCGCATACAGTTTAGTAATTCATCTTCACTTAATCGTTCTTTAAATTCTTTTTGAATATTTTCTTTATTTAATGTGGTCATCGCTCAACCACCACTCTTTTTCGAGTGTCTTTCGCGAACATTTTTCCAGGGTTCATAATGTTGTTTGGATCGAAAGCCTGCTTTATTCCTTGCATAGCTGCAATACCTTCTTTACCTAATTTCATTTCTAAATATGGAGCTTTCATTGCACCAACACCATGTTCACCAGTAATTGTGCCACCAAGTTCAATTGCTTTCGCAAATATTTCAGCAAAAGCTTGTTCAGCTCGGTGCATTTCTTCTGCATTACGAGCATCTGTCATACAAGTTGGATGTAAGTTACCATCACCAGCGTGTCCAAACGTACAAATAGGAATATTATATTTTTTTGCAATGGCATTAATAGCTTCAACCATTGGAGCGATTTGTGAACGTGGTACAGTCGCATCTTCTAATATTGTAGTAGGTTTTAATCGTGCGAGCGCTGATAGAGCACTACGGCGAGCAGTACGAAGCGCATCTGCTTCTGTTTCATCTTTTGCAATGCGAACATCAACTGCATTCATAGTGCGGCAAACGTTAGCCATGTTTTCAATATCTCGATTGACTACTTCAGGCGGGCCGTCTTGTTCGATTAATAAAATTGCTTTTACGTCAGTTGGTAAACCGATTTGTGCAAACTCTTCTACAACTTCAATTGTCGGTTGGTCTAAAAACTCAAGGGTTGCTGGAATAATTTTATTTGCAATAATAGAAGAAACAGCACGTGCAGCTTCATTAATATCTTCATATAATGCAAGCATTGTTTTCTTTGTTTCAGGCATAGGAACAAGTTTTAATATAGCTTCTGTTACCACGCCAAGTGTTCCTTCAGAACCGATAAATAAACGAGTTAAATCGTAACCAGCTACATCTTTTGCTAATTTACCACCAGTGCGAATAATATCGCCATTTGGTAAGACAAGTTCAAGCCCCATTACATAATCACGTGTTACGCCGTATTTCAAACCGCGTAATCCACCTGAGTTTTCATTAATATTACCGCCGATTGTAGAAATTTTCATCGAGCTTGGATCTGGTGGATAAAATAAACCTTTTTCTTCTACCGCTTTAATAATATCAAGTGTAATGACACCAGCTTGTACAGTAATTGTTAAGTTTTCTTCATCAATTTCTAAAATATTGTTCATATGGCGGAAAATAAGGACGATACCGCCTTCAAGTGGACATGTTCCTGCGCAAAGATTTGTTCCAGACCCGCGCACATACACAGGAATTTTGTGAGTGTTACATACTTTTAACACTTCAGCTACTTCATTTGTATTACGAGGAGCAATGACTGCATCAGGCATTGCTTGGAAGTTTGGAGTGGCATCATAACTATAAGTTAAACGCCCCATATTGGATGTATCTACATTATCTTCGCCAACAATAGATACGAATGAATGAATAATTTGTTTTTCTAACATTGGAAATCCCCCTCAAACTGTTAACGTGTTTAGTTATAATAAACAACGTGGTAACAGTGCTTTCATTATAATGATAAAAAAGTCGAGGGATTCTTTCTATGTGTAATCATCTGAAGATTAATCTGTTTTATCGTTCTTTTTTGTATGATCATCTAATAGGAGGAGTGCGAAGTATAAAACGTTTAAGTCTTTGAATTGTTTTGGATCAAGTCCTGTATGTTCTTCAATCTTTTTTAGCCTGTAATGTAATGTGTTAATGTGTATATGTAATTGTTTAGCCGTCTGTTTATAAGATTGGTTATAATCGATAAATAAGCGCAAAGTATGCATAAGCTCAGGAAATGATAATAAGTTTTCGATGGTACGCTCTAGAAATTGTTCACGCGTTTCGGCAGAAATATCTTGTAAACACATTTCTAAACGTAAATCTTCATTAAATACAATTTTTTTCGTTTCCAATGATACAGAAAGAGCGCGTAATGCTTGTTCGTAACATATGTTCATATTGTTTGAGGTAACTGTTTGTCCAATCCCGATATATAAAGGAATAGAAAATAAAGTTTCGCAGTCTTGTTTTAACCGTTTTAAAAATTGATAAGTTTGCTCTTTGGAGCTCGTTGCTGTAAATAAAATAAAACGATCATTTCCCCAACGAACAAATAGATGCTCTTTTGTTAAAATATTACGTATGTGTTGCCATATTTTACGCTGGAGCATCGTGTCATTTTTGCCAATAGAAAACAAAATAAGTTGTTTTTTCTTATATAAATCAATGCCAAGTGTTTTGGCGCGATCAAGAAAACTCGGGGACCACTCTGTATTTTGAAGCCAATCAAAGACAAAAGCTTCATAAGAACGGTGCTCAAGTTCTAGTTGCTCTAAAAAGTAGTTTTCATGAATTAATAATTCGGTCATCTTACGCAATATTTCGCCGTAGCGTGAAATATTTTCAGGTTCTCCTGTAATTCCAATGACACCAATTACTTCATCATGAAATAATAAAGGAAGATTCATCCCAGCCTTTACACCTTGCAATCGCCTTTCATCTTCTTTTGTAATGATGACGGTTTTCTTTTGTTTGGCGCAGCGGAGTGCACCTTCATGAAATTGACCAATTCTTTCTGTATCTGTACTTGCGATAATAACGCCTTCTATATTAATGATAATAATATTTTCTGTAATTAGTCTGCGTACTTCTCGTACAATTTTATTCGCTAAATCAGGAAATAGCATAATTGACACACCTCAAATTCTATTTGTTGTACATTATATATGTAAATTGAGTAAGAAAGGAAAATTTCACACTTTCCACACATTTATTTGTTATTTTACAATTATAACGAAATCATCCGAAGATGGAGGGAATCTTTTGAGAAAGTATGTTTTTCTTCTCTGTTTTTTATTTCTATTAGTAGGGTGTCAAGGAAGTTCGTATACACCAATTGCTAAAGATAAAAATGTTATTATAACAACGAATATAAAAGAAGGCAGTATTAGTTTTATTGATAAAAAAGATAAAAAGTTAATCACGACATGGGAACTAAATGAGCCAATGGCCGGAATCACACTGCTTCCAAATGGTGAGGAAATACTTGTATACGGTAAGCAATTAGAATATATGTATGTATATTCACTAACGGAAGGAAGGCAAGTGGGAAAATATAAAACTGGAAAGGGCATTGTAAATGTGGTCGTATCAGAAGATAAAAAACAATTATTTGCTGCCGATCAAAATGTTCAAAAGGTAAGGTTCTTTACGATAAATGGGAAAGAGACAGGAAATGTTTCAACAGGCAAAGGACCTATAACGATGGTAGAGTATCATAATCGGTTATCTGTATTAAACTTTTATGATACGAAACTAACGACAATTGATACGAAGAAAAAAGAAGTTGTTCAATCCTTTATGATTCCACCAGCATCAACAGGAGCAACGATTAGTCCTGATGGGAAAGAAATATGGATTGGCGGACATGGTGATGGAAATCAAGTAAATGAGAAAGTGTTAGTATATTCTTTGCAGGATGGAGAAATGGTACGTTCTTTACATGCTCCATTTATGCCTGTGAATATAACGAAGGATAGTAAGTACGTATATGCATTAAGTCATGGGTCGAATACACTTAGAAAGTTTGATATTAGCACATATAAAGAAATAGCTTCTGTAGAAGTAGGATCAAATCCATTTGCATTTTTGGAGAGCGGAGCAGAAGGATATGTAGCCAGTTATGATAGTGATGAAGTGTGCGTTATGGATATGAAGAATTTGAAAATAAAACAAACAATTAAAGTCGGAAAAGGACCGTTTCAACTCATAGAGAGGGAAGGGAAGGACAATGAATAAATATAGAGTACTAGTTGTAGATGATGAAAGTGATATGAGGCAGCTTGTTGGAATGTATTTGGATAACTTTGGATATGAGTGGGGAGAAGCTGAGAATGGAAAAGAGGCTCTTAAAAAACTAGAAACGGATCATTATGATTTCGTTGTATTAGATATTATGATGCCAGAAATGGATGGACTTTCAGTTTGTAAAGAAATTAGAAAAACGTCAGATGTACCGATTATATTTTTAACCGCAAAAGGTGAAGAGTGGAATAGGGTGAACGGTTTACGTATGGGAGCAGATGACTATATTGTAAAACCGTTTAGTCCTGGTGAATTAGTTGCCCGTATGGAAGCTGTGTTAAGAAGATATACAAAACAAGAACAGCAAGAAGAGATTCAATTTGGACCAATTCTTATCAATGAAAAAAGTAGAAGAATCGAGGCGGATGGTGAGTCGATTTCTCTTACTGTAAAAGAGTTTGATTTACTATATTTTCTTTGCCAGCATACAGGACAAGTATTTAGCCGGGAGCAATTACTTGAAAAGGTATGGGGATATGATTATGCCGGAAGTACAAGAACAGTAGATACGCACGTGAAAACGATGCGCTTGAAGCTTGGAGAAAGTGGAAACTACATTCAAACTGTTTGGGGTGTAGGCTATAAATTCGAGGTGTAACGTATGTTTACAATGGTACAAAAACTTTGGCTTACAGTAGTATGTGCAGTATGTGTAACAGTGTCCTTTCTTTATTTCGTATCTTTATACTCGTATGAAAAACTATACGTTGATAATTTAAAAGGTTCATTAGTAATGGAAGGAAAAAATCTTGCTGCCCAATATGATAAGAACGAAGGAATATCAACTTTTGAAGAGAAAGTAAGATCGTTTGATCAAATATCTAGTTCAGACGTTATTTTCGTGTCTAATCCGCGTGATTTAAGTGCATGTTTGCCTTTTGATGTGCATCATCATTCCCTTATAAGTGAAGGAGATAGGCAAACGCTATTAGATGGGAAAACTGTGACAAAAATAGGATATGAAGAACATTTTGACCGTAATATTATGGGGGTTGTCATCCCTGTATTGGAAAATAAAAAATTAGTCGGAATTGTCTATTCGTATATTCCTTTAAAAAGTATAAAAGATTTAATCTATGATATGGGTCTTATTTTAGCACCGTTAGCAATTGCTATGATTTTAATTACTATATGGGTTGGAAGAAAAATTATAATTGCAATTACGAAGCCACTTTCGCAAATGGAACGGGTTGCAAATCATTTGGCTACGGGAGATTTCTCGGAGCGGATTACAGTTTCTTCAGAGGATGAGATTGGACGACTAGGAAAAGCATTTAATAAAATGGCCAATTCATTAGAAACAGAAGATGTAAAGCGTAAGGAATTTTTAGCAAATGTTTCGCATGAACTTAGAACACCACTTAGTTATATAAAAGGGTATAGCGAGGCTATTTTAGATGGCGTTGCCAAGGGACCGCAGCAGGAAAAAGTAACGCAGCTAATTCATAAAGAAGCAGGTCGTATGCAGCGTCTCGTTCATGACTTGTTAGACTTAGCACAATTAGAAGGTGAGCACTTTCCGTTAAAGAAGCAACCTATCGTTTTTTCACAGCTGATTGAAGACGTATTAGATACGTATGAGATTAAGTTTATAGAAAAGGAACTTCATATTTCAACCAATTTAAATCCAGAGATCATTGTCATGATTGATGAGGATCGTATGCAACAAGTGCTTCATAATGTGTTAGATAATGCGATACGGTATACAAATCAAAACGGAAATATCGTTATAACTTTAGAGCAAATCGATGATTACTGTGAATTGAAAATAAAAGATACAGGAATTGGCATTGATATAGAGCATTTGGAGAATCTTGGGGAACGCTTTTACCGAGTTGATAAAGCGAGAAGTCGTCAACACGGTGGAACAGGTTTAGGCCTTGCTATTGTGAAACAAATTGTTCATATACATGGTGGACATTGGAAAATTGAAAGTGAAAAAGATAAGGGAACAACGGTTATTATTAAACTGAATGTACAGGATGAGGGGGGCATGTTCTAATTTTTAGGACATGTTCTTTATATTGAAGAAAATATTTATCCCGCTATTTGCCGGACAGTAAGACCCTCACCTCAAAATTCAACGGAAGCAAAGAAGTTAGGTGGAGGCCCTGCTGTCCGTAAAAGCCCGATTGGTGAGGGCTAATAATCAGTGGGGGATGAACAAAACCCCTACTGATTAAAGTTTCACTTTATACGTAAAAATATAAATTAATATGTAATAAATATCGAAAATTTGACTATTTTATGAACAAAACATTTGTACTTCTTATCAATTCGGTCTAAAATAGTTATGATGCAAAGTTCTTATAAATCGTTTCAATTGTTGTTTGGAAGATACTGAGGTGATTTAACTGGAGTACAAATCTATTAAACCGAAAAAAATTTACGAAGAAGTATCTGAAGCTATTTTAACAATGATTAAAAATGGTACGTTAAAACCTGGTGACAAACTACTCCCTGTGCATCAATTAGCTGAGCAGTTTCAAGTTGGTAGATCTGCTGTTCGTGAAGCGCTAAGTGCGCTAAGAGCGATGGGCTTAATTGAGATGAAACAAGGAGAAGGTACATATGTGAAGAACTTCGATTCTTCTTCATTAACGAAATCATTAAACAATAGATTATTAATGAAGAAAGAAGATATTTTGAATTTATTAGAAGTACGAAAGGTGCTTGAAGTGGGGGCAGTTCGAGTAGCGGCGGCAAAACGTACGGAAGATAATTTACAAAATATGAAACATTGGTTAGATGAAATGGCAAAGAGCATTGGAGATGAAAAGGCTGGCGAAAAAGCCGATTTTCAATTCCATATGGGAATTGCAGAGTCTTCGCATAATAACATTTTGCTTGAACTCATGAATCATGTTTCAGAGATGATTGCTGAAACGATTGGTGAATCAAGACGCATTATTTTATATGGTGAACAAACGACATCAGAACGACTTATAGAAGAGCATCAAGTTATATATGATGCGGTGTTAAAACAAGATGTAGAATTAGCGCAGCAAGCAATGCTAGATCATTTAACAAATGTAGAACATATTGTCACAGGTAAAAACGATATAAATTCGTAATTTAATCTTTTAAAAATTTAATTTTCTGATAAAATAGAGAAAGATTAAGTAAGCGTTTTCTTTAGAAGAGGGAGAGGATAGGCCATGGTTGAGCCTATTTCTTCTCTACTCAGTCATCTGATGACCATATGTTTGTTGGCGAAGTTGTAAAAAGGGGGAGTAATAGTTATGAAAGTTACTTTATTTGTTACTTGTTTAGTCGATATGTTCGAAACAAATGTCGGCAAAGCAACAGTTGAAGTGTTGGAGCGTTTAGGTTGTGAAATTGAATTTCCAGAAGCACAAGTTTGTTGTGGCCAGCCTGCTTATAATAGTGGCCATGTAGAAGCAGCAAAAGAAGCGATGAAACATATGATTGAAACTTTCGAAGATGCAGAATATATCGTTACGCCATCTGGTTCGTGTGCGACAATGTTTCATGAGTATCCGCATGTTTTCAAAGATGATCCAAAGTGGGCTAAACGTGCACAAAAAGTTGCTGATAAAACCTATGAATTTACACAGTTTATTGTAGATGTTTTAAAAGTTACAGATGTTGGTGCAAGTTTACCAGGGATAGCTACTATTCATAAATCATGTCATATGACACGTATGCTCGGAATAAAAGAAGCACCAGGAATTTTATTATCAAATGTAAAAGGATTAACTGTGAGAGATTTACCAAACGTGCAAAATTGTTGCGGGTTTGGGGGAACGTTTTCAGTTAAGATGACTCCAATTTCTGAGCAAATGGTAGACGAAAAAGTAGATAGTGTAATGGAAACAGGTGCAGATTATTTAATCGGTGCAGATTGTGGGTGTTTGTTAAACATTGGCGGACGTATTGAGCGTTTAGGAAAAGAAGTAAAAGTAATGCATATTGCTGAGGTACTGAATAGTCGCTCATGAAGGGGGAACATAAGCTATGTCTATGAAAATCAGTGAGAAAAAATTTAATGATCGCGTTGGTGATGGAATTCAAGATTCGTTTATGCGCGGAGCAGTTTCTTCTGCACAAACGCGTTTATATACGAATCGCTTAAAAGCCGCAGATGAATTAGGAAACTGGGAAGAGTGGCGAGAACTAGGTGAACAAATTCGTCAACATACGTTAGAAAATCTTGATTATTATTTAATGCAGTTAAGTGAAAATGTATCAAAAAGAGGCGGACACGTGTACTTTGCGAAGACGAAAGAGGAAGCAGCAAAGTATATTCAAGACGTTGCCAAAAAGAAACAAGCGAAAAAAGTAGTAAAATCAAAGTCGATGGTAACAGAAGAAATCAGTATGAATCATGCGCTTGAAGAGATTGGCTGTGAAGTGTTAGAGAGTGACTTAGGAGAGTATATCTTGCAAGTAGATAACGATCCACCTTCACATATTATTGCACCTGCACTTCATAAAAATAGAACGCAAATTCGCGATGTATTTAAAGAAAAGCTAGGCTATGAAAATTCTGATGACCCGTATGAAATGACAAAGTTTGTTCGTAAACAACTTCGTGAGAAATTTATGGATGCAGAAATTGGTGTAACTGGTTGTAATTTTGCTGTTGCAAATACTGGCTCTCTTTGTTTAGTAACGAATGAAGGTAATGCAGATCTTGTTATGTCAATTCCGAAAACACAAATTGCGGTAATGGGTATGGAACGTATGGTTCCGACAATGGAAGAATTAGATGTTTTAGTTGGTTTACTATGTCGTAGTGCAGTAGGTCAAAAATTAACAAGTTATGTAACAGTAGCAGGACCAATTCAAGAAGAGGAAGTTGATGGACCTGAAGAATTCCATTTAGTTGTTGTTGATAATGGTCGCTCTCAAATTCTGGGATCTGAATTCCGTTCAGTATTACAATGTATTCGTTGCGCTGCTTGTGTTAATGTATGTCCTGTATATCGTCACGTTGGTGGACATTCATATGGATCGATTTACTCAGGACCAATCGGTGCGGTATTAACACCGCTTCTAGGTGGATATGATGATTACAAAGAGCTTCCTTATGCATCTAGTTTATGCGGAGCATGTACAGAAGCTTGTCCAGTAAAAATTCCATTGCATGATTTATTATTAAAACATCGTCAAGTTATTGTTGAGCAAGAAGGTCGTGCACCACTTGCAGAAAAACTAGCGATGAAAATGTTTAGTATGGGTGCTTCTTCAGCTGCTTTATATAAAATGGGATCAAAAATGGCACCAGCGGCAATGAGTCCATTTACATCTGGTAATCGTGTATCAAAAGGTGTTGGACCACTTAAAAACTGGACGGATATTCGGGAATTCCCAGCTCCAAGTAAAGAGCGATTCCGTGATTGGTATAAAGATCATAAGAAAGGCGGGGATAAATAATGACAGGATTAATTCAAAACCGTGATGCCTTTCTAGATAACATTGCAAAAGAACTTGGGCGCGCGCGTAAAACAGAAGGTGTAGAGCGACCAGTATGGAAAAGTAATGTGAATATAGAAACGTTAAAAGATTGTTCACAAGAAGAATTACTAGAAGTGTTTAAAAAGCAATGTACAAACATTCATACAACTGTAGTAGAAACGACAAATGACCGATTAGGTGAAGACCTTCAAAAAGTAATCATGGAAAACGGCGGTGGACCTATTTTATTATCAGCAGATGAGCGTTTTGATGCATATGGTTTAACATCTTTATTTAAAGAAGAACTTCCAAAGCGAGACGTTGAAGTAAACGTATGGGATCCAGAGAGAAAAGACGAAAATATGCGTTTAGCTGAAAAAGCGAATATTGGTATTGCATTTAGTGATTATACATTAGCTGAATCTGGTACAATTGTTGTACAAAGTCATAAAGGGCAAGGACGTTCTTTACACTTTTTACCGACTGTATATTTTGCTATTATTCCACGTGAAACACTTGTGCCTCGTATTACACAAGCAGTTCAGGATATGAACTTACGCGTAGAAAATGGGGAGACAGCGGCATCTTGTATTAACTTTATTACAGGGCCAAGTAACTCGGCTGACATTGAGATGAATCTTGTTGTCGGAGTACATGGACCATTAAAAGCAGTATATTTTATCGTATAAAAGAGGGGAAAGCAGGCCAGAAAATGGCCTGCTTTTTAGTAGAATAAAGGATAATATGAAGTAGAAGTTCTCTCCTTTTTTTGCTATGTTTTTTGGGAAAGGAGAGGAAGGGATGTTCACTTATTTATATGCACTGTTAGCAGGGATGGTGTTTGGTTCTTTTTTTATGCTAGTTGCGATGAGGGTTCCATTAGGTGCGTCTATTATTACCCCGCGTTCACATTGTTATTATTGCAAATATGTGCTAAGGCCAAAAGAACTAATCCCCATCATTTCATTTTATATACAAAGAGGCTGTTGTACGAATTGTAAGAGGAAAATTCCAATTATGTATGTAGCATTTGAATGTATAACAGGAAGTATATTTCTTCTTACCGTGTATATGATTGGAATAGAACGAGAGCTTATTATCATTTTATCCCTTTTTTCGCTACTTCTTATTATTTCAGTTACAGATTACTTATATATGTTAATTCCTGATTGTATTTTAATTTCGTTTGCCGTTTTACTCATTCTTGAAAGTGTTTTTGTACAATTAGTTACTTGGACAGATAGTATAGTTGGTAGTGGTGTTATATTCATTTTGTTATATTGCATGCAAAAGATATATCCAGAAGGGCTTGGCGGAGGTGATATAAAACTACTTTCATTACTTGGGTTTATAGTAGGAGTGAAAGGCGTTTTTATCATTTTATTTTTAGCATCTTGTTTCAGTCTTTGTTTCTTTGGGGTGGGTATCGTATTAAAACGTATAGAAGTACGAAAACCAATTCCATTTGGTCCTTTTATTAGTCTTGGGGCAATATGTTATGTATTGGCCGCATATTCAAATTAGAGAGGGAATAGAAAATGAACGTATATATGGATGATCAAAGAAGTTGCCCGTTCGGGTATGTGCCCGCAACTACAGTAGAATGTGCTTTGCAAATGGTTCGGGATTATGATGTGAATATTCTTTCCCTTGATTTTAATATGGGGTGGGGAGCAAAAAATGGACTGGATTTTGTAGAAGCTTTTTGTACAGATGGGTTATATGTAAATGAAATTCACCTTCATACGAATGATGTCATCGGTATGCACAAGATGAAACAGAGAATGGATAAGGGAAAGGAAGAAGGAGAAATTAATCCTCACCTTGTTGTTAAATACGTGGGAAGCTAAAAACTCCAAAGTAAAACTTTGGAGTTTTTAATGTTTCATATGTGCTTGTAAAGGAATAATCTCTTCTTGTTGAGCTGCTGCGATTTCAGTTTCTTCCTGTTGAACTTCAGGTGTTTTTTTTGTTAAGTAGTGGTATACCATACCGACAAATACTGATCCGCCAATAATGTTACCGATTGTAACAGGAATTAAGTTATGAATAGCACCTGAAAAAGAAATTGTCTCAGGATGTGGTGAAACTAAAGATAAAGCAAAGAGTGACAAGTTTGCAATACTATGTTCGTAACCAGATAAGAAGAATGTGAAAACAAGTAGCATCATGACCATTATTTTTGCCGTGTCGCCTTTAACCTGAGATGGTAAGAAGCAAGCAAGACATACGAGCCAGTTACATAAAATGCCTTTAAAGAATAACTGCATTGTAGGTGTGTTCATCTTTCCTTCAACGACTTTATTCATTAGGTGACCGTGATCAATTGCTTCAAAAATTCCAGTTGCGTAAAATAGTAAGGCAAAGAATAACGCGCCGGCTAAGTTACCTGCATAACAAGCAACCCAGTTACGAAGTGTATCAGAAATCGTTGTTTCTTTTCTTAAAGTTGCTACAGTAAAGTACATTGTGTTTCCAGTAAACAATTCAGCACCGCCATATATAATAAGTACGAGAGCAATCCCGAAAAACATAGAAGCAGCTAAATAAGTTGCTGGTGAATCTGCAATGTGAAAAAAGTTACCTAATTTAAAACATAGTACAATAATAAAACCGATATAAATACCCGCAAGTGCAGCACGAATGAAATATTGCATTGGGTTTGTATCTAGCATTTTCATTTTGCTTTTAGCCAGTTTGACAACATAATCTAGTCCTTGTTCTAGCATGAGTAATACGCTCCTTTAGTAAATCTTCTATAAATACTCCTTATATGAATAAAGTACATGGAATTGTTCTCACTTTCAATAAGTTTGTGCAATGTTTCACAAAAAGGACATACATACGTTAAGAAAACGTTTACAAAAGGTAGTATAATGGAATTTTTTCTGGACATTGAGAGGAAGAAAGGAAAAAGAAAAAGCGCTGTAATTACAGCGCTTTTTCGTCTAAATTCTTTTCTACTTTTACTTCTACTTCTTTTGAGAAGAACCAACCACCAACTGCGATTCCGACTAATACAATCCAGAATGTAAGCTTCCACGGAGTGGATTCTGGGAATGAATGTGGAATTACATTTAATGCAGGGTGTGCTAATGTATAAACTGCTAGCTTCACACCAACCCAACCTACAATTAAGAATGCTGCAGTTTCAAGTCCTGGTTTACGTTTTAAGATTTGCACGAATGCAGTTGCTGCAAATCGCATAATGATTAATCCGATAAGTCCACCTACAAAGATAACAACGAATTGCCCAGTATCTAGACTACCAATTGTACCTAATCCTGTTTTTGGTAAAGTCATTGCTAGTGCAACCGCAGCTAAAATTGAATCAACTGCGAAGGCGATATCAGCAACTTCAACTTTAAATACAGTCCACCAGAAGTTCTCTTGTTTTTTCTTTGCTTCTTTTTCTTCTGTTTCTTCATCTGTATTCTTTTTAACATATGTTTTAAATAAGTGATTACCAGCGATAAACATAAGGTAGATGGCACCGATTGCTTGCACTTGCCATACATCGACTAAGAACGAAATCATAAATAACGATCCAAATCGGAAAACAAATGCCCCCGCTAATCCGTAAAATAGTGCTTTCTTTCGTTTTTCTTCTGGTAAATGTTTTACCATAATTGCAAGAACAAGAGCGTTATCAGCCGCTAAAATCCCTTCAAGTGCAATTAGGATGAGTAATACCCAACCATACTCCAATAATAATGATACATCCATGTACATTCTCCTCTCATCTCTATAAGTTCTAAATAAGTGAAGAATTTCCCCACTATTTAGATTCCCCATACTCCTGCCTATTAACTTTGGAAGAATTTGGAAATGAATACAAAAAAGACCTCTGCCGTTAATAGGCAAAGGTCTTGCTAGACATATGTAATAAAAATGCCAACAAAGCCGGAAGAACTAAGTTCTACGTAATGACGACTTTGTTTCCAAGAAATATTCTTGGACGCTACTCCCCTTTGGAGATATGTTATTGTATTCTCATTATATGGATAATTGATACGGTTGTCAACCTGTTAAAATATCTTCATTAGGATATTTTATTTTCCGGTTCTTTTTACGAGCAAATGAAAAAGCCAATGTTAAAGGCCCCGTTTTCCCAAAAAACATCATAAAGATAATAATAGCTTTTCCGATTATAGTTAAGTGGGGCGTTAAGTTCATACTGAGGCCAACAGTCCCGAATGCTGAAAATACTTCGAAAGCACTCATCAATAGAGGAACTCGCTCAGTAATACTCAAAATTAAAATAGCAAAAAAGATAAATGAAATGGAAATAATAGTAATGGTTAATGATTTGACAATGAGAGTATCTTTAATGGATTTTTTAAATACGACAATATCCTCTTGTTCTTGTAAAAATTTAAATACGCCAAAAAATATGATTAAAAATGTTGTTAACTTAATCCCACCACCCGTTGAAGCACTACCAGCACCAATAAACATAAGGAGCATCATTAATAGGAGGGAAGGTTTTGACAATGTAGAAATATCAACAGTATTAAACCCGGCAGTTCGTGTTGAAATTGCTTGAAAATAAGAGGCCATTCCTTCTTCAAATGGGGTAAAACCTCTCATAGAAAGGGAGTTATGGAACTCGAATATAAAAATAAAAAGGGTAGCAATAATGTTGACGATTAGAGTAGAAGTGAGCATAAGTTTTGAATGTAGTGTAAGGTTTTTAAAGTTTTTCTTTCTTTTTATGTCTACAATTACTGTAAAACCAATTCCACCTAAAATGATGAGAGAGGAAATGACGAAATTGACAAGAATGCTATGAGAATGGGACATTAAATTATCGCTCCACACAGAAAAACCAGCATTGTTAAAGGCTGAGATTGAATGGAAAAAACTATAATAGATCCCTTTGGCAACCCCATATTTGGGTACCCATTCAAAAGAAAGAATTAAAGTAGCGATACATTCGACTGTAAAAGAGAATAAAAATAATGCTTTGGCAAGACGGATAACGCCGCCGATATTCGTTTGATTTAATGCTTGTTGTAATAAAATACGGTTTTGAAGACCGATTTTTCTTCCGAGCATAATAGCAATTAAGACCGCAAAGCTCATAATGCCAAGCCCGCCAACTTGTATAAGCGTTAAAATGACACATTGTCCAAATAAAGTAAACACTTTTCCAGTATCCACAACACCAAGCCCAGTAACAGTACAAGCGGAAACGGTTGTAAATAAGGCATCGAGCCATGAAATGGACGTTGTCGTAGCAATTGGCAGTTTTAATAAGCATGTGCCGACAACTGATAATACAATAAAAGATAAAGTAAGAACGCGGGGAGGGCTCATGCTAATATTAATCCGTTTCATGTCACATATTGCTCCTTTCGTTTTGCTTTGATTAGTATGTGAAAAAGCACTATTATGTATGTTGAAAATAGAAAGAGGCAGATAATATCTGCCTCTAAGCCATATGTTATATAATTATCCACGTAATTGTTGTTGAGCTAAAGCAACAAGACGTTTTGTTACTTCACCGCCAACTGAACCGTTAGAACGAGATGCTGTATTAGAACCTAAGCTTACACCAAATTCTTGTGCAATTTCATATTTAAATTGTTCAAGCGCTTGTTCTGCACCTGGAACTAATAATTTGTTTGTTTTTACCATGTTGATACACATCCTTATGAGTAGTCCAGTTCAGCTAAGTTCTTATCTAAACTGGTAACGTTATTTTATGTGGAAATGACATACTCATACGCGGAAGTAATCGGTGCGATTAGAAGTTCTTGGATAGAAAAAAAGAGTAGCAACTTTGCTACTCTTTTTTTAGTATTGTCGCTGTTCCTTCCACGACAATATCATCTGATTGATTATATATGTTTGTTTGCAACGTAATGATTTTTTTATCGTCACGCTTCTTAATAACCTCTGCCACAACGCGAAGTGTATCACCGATTTTGACAGGGGCACGGAATGAAACATTTTGGGATAAATAAATCGTATTTTTGCCTGGGAGTTTCGTTCCAAGGATAGTAGAAATAAAACTCGAAACGAGCATACCGTGAGCAATACGTTCTTTAAACATTGTCGTTTTTGCAAAAGAATCTAAAATGTGAATAGGATTCACATCTCCAGTCAATTTTGCAAAATTAATAACATCTTCATCTGTAATTGTTTTTGTAAGGGATGCTTGATCACCGACTTGAATCTCATCATAACGAAGCTCCGGAACAGTTTGTGCTTCTTGAAATGGATTCATTTTGTCCTCCTTCTTTTCCATATCGAAAAATGTTAGCCATCTTGATGTAGTAGGAGGAAGAAAGAGTTTTGTTTGTGCTGCAGTTAGCTCCCACATTTTTCTTACTTGATGGAAGTAAATAGATTTTTTGAGTTTTCCTCGAACTTTTTTGCGAGTTCCAACTGTTTTGACTTGAACTCTTCCAAAAAACCCTCTAACTGTTTTTGAGCCTCTTCACGTTGTAATTGTTGTTGCTCAATAAATTGTTTTGTTGTTTCTTCAAATTGACCGCTTGTTTGTGTAAGAATTGACAAAGATGTTTTTGTAGGAGAAACAGTCAGCTGCTGCATATGAGCAGAAAGTTCTTTCCACTTGTCTTGCCACTCGTTAATTTGATCATTTAAGGAGTTACCAGTTAATTGTTTCACGTAATCTGTATATTGGTTATTGAACTGAGCAGTGATTTGTTGTAGTTCTTTTTCTAGTTCATCTACTCCTGATGTTAATTTATGCAAAGCGTCTTGTTGTTGTTTTAATGTTTCTAAAGTAAGTTGCTCTAATTGTTTCCCAGCTGAAGAAAAAAGGGAAAGTGATTGAGACCAGTTTTTCCAAAATGCATCGACTAATTCGTATGGTTTAGTTTCCATTGTTTGACCCCCAAATGTTTTTTTGCATATTGTGAACGCAGATTACTCTGCTGTACCACCAGGTGAAGATGAAGAATCCTTTTCATCCTTTTCTGGAGAAGTAGAAAATGGAAAGAATGCATTGGTGTATAACGTGAAAAACGTCCGCAACATATTTTGATAATGTTCAAAAGAAGTCGCACATGTTGTTAAATATTGCTCTCCATATTCAGTTAAAGAATAAATTCTTTTTGCCGGCCCTCCATCGCTTGTATCCCAAGTAGAAGAAATAAGGTTTTCTTTTTCTAATTTGCGTAGTGTTCTATAAACATTACCTTGGTCAACAGAAGAAAAGCCGATATCCATTAGCATTTGAATAAGTTTGTAACCATGAAGACTCCAGTCTTTTAGACAGAGAAGTAAGAAGGGAACTAAGAAGTTTTTTGGCATGGAGTTTGGTTGTTTCGCTTGGTTGTTCTCCAAACTTTCGCGTTGTTCTGGTTCATTTTGTAGCATGATTGTGCATCACCTCATGAATCAGTTAGATGGAATTTTTTGCTTATAAGTGCAATTTACACCTATCTGTTTTTAAAGTCAACACATTTGTTAGAAAATAGAAAAAAATAAAATATAGACTTGAAGTTTTATTCAGAATATTAGAAAATAGTGAATAGGTTGAATTGTTTCAAAAAAGAAAAAGGGAGTGTAGGTAAAGTGATTGATCAAAAATTCGATCCACTACAAGCATGGAAAAATGCTTATGAACAAACCGAAACATTTTGGGGAAAAGCGCTCAATGAAACAATTAAAACAGAAGAATATTCTGCTTGGATGGGCAGCGTTCTAGATTTGAATTTGTTTTATCAAAAAGCATTAAATGATACGACAAAAAACTATTTAGAACAAGTAAATGTGCCGACGAAAGAGGATATCGCAAGAGTGGCTACGCTTGTTATTAACTTAGAAAATAAAGTAGATAACATTGAGGAGTTTCTAGAGGAGAAAGTAGATTCTTTAGGACAAGCTCCTACATTAAAGCGTGATGTGACAAAAGTGAAACAAGATATTCGTACGCTTGAAACAAAAGTAGATCAAATTTTAGAATTGCTAGAAAAGCAAAATGCAGTACTAGCTAAACTACAAGTACCTGTAAAAGAAGAGATAAAGCCTGCGAATAAGCCGGAAAATAAAAAATGATAAAAGCGCTTGTTTATAACAGGAAAAAGAGAGAGGGAGAATCTCTTTTCACATGTAAACGGCGAAACATAATTATATAGGGACTCTACAGTATGAGTACCAAAATGATTCATAACAATCGTTCACAAATTCATTTAAGGGGGAAAAGAAATGGTTCAATTAAATGGCAAAGTAGCAATCGTAACAGGTGGAGCAAAAGGGATTGGAAAAGCAATTACAGTAGCTTTAGCACAAGAGGGCGCTAAAGTTGTTATTAACTATAATAGCAGTAAAGAAGCAGCTGAAAACTTAGTAAATGAACTAGGAAAAGACGGACATGACGTTTATGCAGTGCAAGCGGATGTTTCAAAAGTAGAAGATGCAAACCGACTTGTAGAAGAAGCTGTGAATCATTTTGGTAAAGTTGATATTCTTGTTAATAATGCTGGTATTACAAGAGATCGTACATTCAAAAAGTTAAATCGTGAAGATTGGGAGCGCGTAATTGACGTGAATTTAAGTAGCGTATTTAATACGACAAGCGCGGTTCTTCCATACATAACGGAAGCGGAAGAAGGAAGAATTATTAGCATTTCTTCTATTATTGGTCAAGCAGGTGGATTTGGCCAAACAAACTACTCAGCAGCAAAAGCGGGTATGTTAGGATTTACAAAATCATTAGCGTTAGAACTTGCAAAAACAAATGTCACTGTAAATGCAATTTGCCCAGGATTTATTGATACTGAAATGGTAGCAGAAGTGCCAGAAGAAGTACGTCAAAAAATCGTTGCAAAAATCCCGAAAAAACGTTTTGGTCAAGCTGATGAAATTGCAAAAGGTGTAGTATACCTATGCCGTGACGGTGCGTATATCACAGGTCAGCAATTAAACATTAACGGCGGATTATATATGTAATGAAGTAAGAAAAAAGTGCATATCCATAGCAGGAATGCACTTCTTTTTTTAAGAAGGAAATCGACCAAAAAGGAGATAAAAAAATGACTACATTCGCAACAGAATGGGAAAAGCAATTAGAGCTATACCCAGAAGAGTACCGAAAAGCATACCGCCGAGTGAAAAGGGCGAGTGAAATTTTATTACGTGAACCAGAGCCGCAAGTAGGATTAACGCCGAAAGAGGTTATTTGGACGAAGAATAAGACGAAGCTTTATCGCTACATTCCAAAACAAGAAAAAACACAAAGAGTTCCAATTCTGTTAATATATGCTCTTATTAATAAACCATATATTATGGATTTAACTCCTGGAAATAGTTTAGTGGAATATCTAGTGGATCGTGGTTTTGATGTGTATATGCTTGATTGGGGCACATTTGGTTTAGAAGATAGTCATTTGAAATTTGATGATTTCGTGTTTGATTATATTGCAAAAGCAGTAAAAAAAGTAATGCGAACTGCAAAATCGGACGAGATTTCTTTACTTGGTTATTGCATGGGTGGAACGCTAACTTCTATTTATGCAGCACTTCATCCGCACATGCCAATTCGTAATTTAATTTTCATGACAAGTCCTTTTGATTTCTCTGAAACAGGATTGTATGGTCCTTTGTTAGATGAGAAATACTTCAATTTAGATAAAGCGGTTGATACATTTGGAAATATTCCGCCAGAAATGATTGATTTCGGAAACAAAATGTTAAAACCAATTACGAACTTTGTCGGTCCATATGTTGCTTTAGTAGATCGTTCAGAGAATGAGCGCTTCGTCGAAAGCTGGAGATTGGTTCAAAAGTGGGTTGGTGATGGTATTCCGTTCCCAGGTGAATCATACAGACAGTGGATTCGTGATTTTTATCAAAATAATAAACTGGTTAAGGGTGAACTCGTTATTCGCGGACAAAAGGTAGACCTTGCAAATATTAAGGCGAATGTCTTAAATATTTCCGGGAAACGTGATCATATCGCTTTGCCATGTCAAGTAGAAGCATTACTAGACCATATTTCTAGCACAGATAAACAATATGTATGTTTACCGACAGGGCATATGTCTATCGTTTACGGTGGAACAGCTGTAAAACAAACATATCCGACGATTGGAAATTGGCTTGAAGAGCGTTCTAATTAAAAATAAAAAATCCAACTAGCCTATGTTAGTTGGATTTTTTTATGGAAAATAACAAAACATAGAAAGGAGAAACTTATATTTTAGGAGTATAATTATGAAACTTATGAACGGTAAGTTGTTTTGGAATACAGGAGTTTCTGTACCTTGTTATCCACTGTTAGAAAATGATATGATATGTGATGTGCTCGTAGTCGGAAGCGGCGAAGCTGGTGCTCATATAGCGCATTCGTTAGCGAAAATTGGCATGAGTGTTACGCTTATTGAAAAAAGAGCAATTGGGTGTGGTAGCACAGCTGCTAATACAGGTTTACTACAATTCCTTCATGATAAATCGTTAACCTCCCTTATCCATACATTTGGTAAAGAAAAAGGGGTACGAGCATATAAGCTTTGTTATGAAGCGCTAAGAACAATGGAAGAGGTTATACCGACTCTTGATATTGATCCCCATTTTATTCCGCGAAATAGTTTATATTATGCAAGTAAAAGTGAGGATGTCTCATTTTTACAAGAGGAATATAATACGTTACAGAATTATGGATTTCCAGTTGAATATTTTACAGAAGCTGATATTAAGAAACGTTATTCTTTTGCAAAACAAGCAGCGTTATATACGCAAGGTGATGCTGAGGTGAATCCGTATTTATTAGCGCATAGTTTTTTGCATAAAGCAAACCAAATAGGAGCTAATATATATGAACATACAGAGGCAATACATATAAAAAAACGCCAAAATGATTTAATTTGTTACACGAAAACAGGAAATCAAATTGTAGCAAAGAATATTATTATGGCGACAGGTTATGAAGCGCTTTTTGGAAAGAAAGAAAAAAATACAACAGTAGAAACTTCTTATGCAATTGTAACAAATGAAATAGATCAGTTTGAAGGCTGGCATGAGCGATCGTTAATTTGGGAAACGGAACGGCCTTACTTATATTTTCGAACGTATCGAAACCGCATTATTGTAGGCGGATTAGATGAAGCGATGCAAATTCAAACAATCGGTGATACGAAATTATTGCATAAGCGTGATATCCTTATTAATATTGTAAAAGAGATGTTCCCGCAGTATAAAAATATACAGGCAGACTACTATTGGGCAGCCGCATTTGGTGGTACTCATGATGGTCTCCCCATTTTAAAAGAAGACGAAAAGATACATAATTTATTTTACGCATTGCCGTATGGAGGTAATGGAACTGTATATGGAATGGTCTTTGCCAAATTATTTGAACAGTTATTTACAAATAAAGAAAGGGAAGATTTTTCTTTATTTAATCGATAGAAAAAAGGTAGCGAAGTGATGGAATGAGAGATATAAAAAAGTTTTTACAAAAATTACGTCCAGTACAACTCATTGTTTTATTTTATTTATTAGCAGTAGTTGTATCGGTAATCTTGCTTAGTTTACCGTTTGTTACGAAACCTGGTGTGAAATGGACATTTATAGATGCCCTTTTTACATCGGTTAGTGCGGTAAGTGTTACGGGGCTGTCTGTTATTACGATTTCAGATACGTTTACTACAGCAGGAATTATTGTTTTAGCCCTTATTTTACAATTAGGCGGCTTAGGAATTATGGCGCTTGGTACATTTGTTTGGATCATTACGGGGAAAAAGATTGGTTTGCAAAGAAGAAGATTAATTATGGCAGACCATAATCAAGGAAATTTATCGGGTCTTGTAGAATTGATGCGTTCTATTTTAATTGTAATTATTTCGATAGAACTTATTGGAGCAATCCTATTAGGTACAAGATTTTTACTTTACTTTCCGACTTGGCAAGAAGCTTATTTTCACGGTTTCTTTGCAGCAGTTAGTGCGACTACGAACGGTGGATTTGATTTAACAGGACAATCGTTAATTCCGTATAAAAAAGATTATATTGTTCAAATGATTCATATGTTACTAATTATTTTAGGAGCGATTGGTTTCCCTGTGCTAATGGAAGTGAAACAATTCCTTAGTAAAAGAGGACAACAATTATTTCGTTTTTCATTATTTACAAAATTGACGACAACAACATTTTTTGCACTCGTTGTTGTTGGTACAATTATGATTTTTTTACTGGAGAGAAATCACTTTTTAGTAGGAAAGTCATGGCATGAAACGGTATTTTATACATTATTCCAATCTGTGACGACGCGAAGTGGTGGACTTGCTACGATGGATATACGTGAATTGTCACAACCGACGCTTTTATTTATGAGTATATTAATGTTTATAGGGGCATCTCCCAGTTCGGTTGGGGGCGGAATACGTACAACTACATTTGCTGTTAGTATATTGTCACTATACACCTTTGCAAGGGGCGGTAGAACAGTTAGAGTCTTCAAACGTCAGCTACATGAAGAGGATGTACTAAAAGCATCTGTCGTTATGACGATGGGGATTTTGTTATGTGCTACTGCGCTATTCATTTTATCTATTACGGAAAATGTACCGCTTATGAGCTTAATTGTTGAAGTTTGTTCTGCTTTCGGAACGACGGGACTATCAACAGGTGTTACGCCTGATTTAACAACTGTTGGGAAACTTGTACTCATTGTGCTTATGTTTATCGGACGCGTTGGTATTTTAACATTTATTTTAGCTAGTGGTGGAAGGGAACAACCACCTCGCTATAAATACCCGAAAGAGCGGATTATTATTGGATAGTATGAAACCATTCTACCTACGTTAGGTAGAATGGTTTTTTAGTCGTTAATGCCAAATTGTGGATGCATAAAAGCTTCATTTTTATTATCCACTTCGTTTTTTAGTAACTCTTGATTTTCTTCTGAAATCCACCCAATATCATTTGTCGGATGGATCCACTCATCGCCAGCCATAATGGCAGGATTTACTTCATCACTCCAATTGTTAAGCGGACTGTTCTCGGAATTATATTTACTGTCTCCAATTACAACATTATATTGATTCACAAAAGGTTGTTGCATCGTTTTTCCTGTTCCTTTAAAAGATGGAAAATTCATTTGATGCGGGAGCGTTTCGTCTAAAATTGGTGATTGAATCTTTTCTTTTTTCTTCAAAATTATCGCTCCTTTTTATAATGATTTCTTCATATGTAGTATTTCCATCTAACGCCCCTTATGTACTTGTTAACACTTGCCAGTAATAATTATTTTAAGTTGTTTCAAACTAGAGTAGAAAGTGATTTCTTGAGAGCAGGTGAATGTATTGGTAAAAAGAAAAGTGAAACAAAATGCGGCAATCAATAATAATAAAACTCCGAAAGAAAGCTTACCAGATGCAGAATTTGCATTAGAGTATGAAGGAGAAAATAGCGCAAAGTATGCTAATCGTAATTCAAAAAAAGGGAAACAAAAATGAGGCGTTTTTTACAAACGCCTCATTTTTTTGTGGGATTATAAAGGTTTGTTTAATTGTTTGTAAATTTAGTGTTTTCTATTAGCAGAAAAATGCGAAAAAACATAGAAGTAGCAACGTATTACACAAAAACAAACAACAAACAAAAGATTAATGTTGGTTTAATACTGCTTTTACACTAGTTGTTTATATTTGAGTTGTACATAAGATTTGTAAAAGGAGAGAGAAACAGTGAAAAAAACAATCTTTAAAGCTGTAGCGACTGGAATGGTATTTTCGTTATTAATGGGGTGTGGTGCAAAGAAGGAAGAAAGTGCTGGAGCGAAAGTGAAAGATGACAAATTATCTGGATCATTAACTGTTTACACAGCAATTGAAGAAGAGCTTGTACCAATTTATCTTGATTCCTTTAAAAAGAAATATCCTGATGTGAAATTGAACATTGTACGTGATTCAACAGGAGTTATTACTGCGAAATTGCTAGCTGAAGGGAAAAATACACAAGCAGATGTTGTATGGGGAACTGCGGCATCAAGTCTATTAGCTTTAGATAAAAAAGATATGTTAAAAGGATACTCTCCAAAAGGAGCAGATCGTGTTCTTCCACAATTTAAAGATGATAAGCAACCTGAAAAATGGGTAGGAAATACTGCATTTATGACGGGGATTGCTGTAAATAAAGAAGAGTTAAAGAAGAAAAATTTACCGATGCCAGAATCATATGAAGATTTAACGAAACCAGAGTATAAAGGAACACTTGTTATGCCACATCCAGCATCATCTGGAACAGGATTTTTAACAGTTTCTGCATGGCTACAAATCATGGGTGAAGATAAAGGCTGGGATTACATGAAGAAACTTCATGATAATATGGCAAGTTATACGCATTCAGGATCAAAACCAGCGAAATTAGCAGGAGCAGGTGAATATCCAGTCGGTGTATCAATGGTTTATAGTGCTTTAAAAGAGAAACAAAAAGGTGCACCAGTTGAAGTTGTACTGCCGAAAGAAGGATTAGGGTGGGAAGTAGAAGCGAACGCACTTATTAAGAAAGATAATGCGAAAAATGATAAATTAGCACAAGCATTTTTAGATTGGGCAATTACTGATGATGTAATGAAGTTATACTTTGAGAAAAATGGATTTGCGACAATTAAAAATGATTATAAACTTCCAGAGGGATTCCCGAAAGATGTTACTGAAAAATTATATAAAAAGAATGACTTTAAATGGGCAGCAGAAAATCGTGACAAAATTTTAGAAAAATGGGAAAAAGAGTTTGGCCAAAAAGCAGAACCGAAAAAGTAAGTGAGTGGGAGAGAGAAAAATGAGCGAATATTTATCAATTCAACACATTCAAAAACAGTTTGATGCATTTACAGCGTTAAAAGATATTTCTTTTACTGTGAACAAAAATGAGTTTGTTTGTTTATTAGGCCCGAGTGGCTGTGGGAAAACGACGTTGCTTCGCATTTTAGCGGGACTAGAGGAACCAACGACTGGCAGTATAGCTGTGAATGGAAAAGATATTACAGCATTGCCTCCTGGGAAGAGAAACTTCGGAATGGTTTTCCAATCGTATGCTTTATTTCCGAATTTAACAGCACTTGAAAATATTGAATACGGCTTAAAGACAAAAAAATATGGGAAAGCAGAAGTGAAAGAGAAAGCGCTAGATGCGTTAAAACTTGTAGATTTGCTGAATGTAAAAGATAAATATCCTGCTCAAATGTCTGGTGGACAACAGCAGCGAGTAGCACTTGCACGTGCGCTCGCTCTGTCTCCAGATATTTTGTTACTCGATGAGCCGTTATCAGCTTTAGATGCAAAAGTGCGTGAAAAATTACGTAGGGAAATGCGTGATTTGCAAGAGAAAATAGGAATAACGACGATTATGGTAACGCATGATCAAGAAGAGGCATTAACGATGGCTGATAAAATTGTTGTAATGAATCATGCGGAAATTATGCAGATTGGAACACCAGAGGAGATTTATCAAAGACCAGCCAATCCGTTTGTGGCAGATTTTATTGGTTCTATTAATTTCTTTTCGAAAAATAACGAAGAACATGCAATTCGTCCTGAACATGTAACAATTGTACAAAAGGACGGTATTAAAACAGTTGTGGAAAGTATGGAATTTCGCGGATCTGTATATCGGACGGAAGTGCGAGTCGTAGAAGAAAACACACACCTTTATAATGAGAAAATTGTAGTGGATATATTAGCATCAGAAGTAGAAGCAACGGCTATTAGAAAAGGAAAGCCGATTCAAATCTCTTTCTCAGAAAATCATATGTTGTCATATGGAAAGAAGGTCATTGTATAGATGGAGATGTTAGAAAACTATAAGGTAGAAAGTACGAAAAAAAAGATTAAGAGAAGTATAGGGAAAGAGGAATGGATCCAAAGGCTCGTAATTATCGGTATGATTCTTTCCTTCCTTATCATACTTGTATTACCGCTATTACAACTATTTACACAAGCTTTTTATAATAAAGATGGAGTTTTCATTGGTTTAGCGAATTTCAGTAAATATTTCACAACACCAACTTTAGTTCAGTCTTTACAAAATACAGTATGGATTTCGGGCGCAACAACAATTATTTCAGTTGCAATCGCATTCGTTTACGCATATGCAATTGCCCGTACGAATGTTTTTGGAAAGCGCGTATTTCAGTATGTAGCGTTATTACCATTGTTTGCACCAACGATGATGCACGGTATAGCACTTACATATTTATTTGGTAATCAAGGGCTAGTAACGAAAGGAATGTTTGGTTTATTTGAAGGTATACAAATCCCTTTATATGGACCAGTAGGAATTGTAATAGCTGAAGTTATGTATACATTTCCGCAAGCCTTTCTCATATTGCTAATTGCCTTTCAAGGATCTGATTATCGTTTATATGAAGCTTCTAATATGTTAGGAGCCAGTAAAACAAAGCAATTTTTCACGGTTACTTTACCTAGTGTAAAGTACGGATTAATTAGTGCAATGTTTGTTGTGTTTACACTTAGTTTTACTGATTTTGGGGCACCAAAAATTGTTGGTGGGCAATATAATGTGCTTGCTACTGACGTATACAAACAAGTAATTGGACAGCAAAATATGCCGATGGGTGCAACTGTCGGAATGATTTTATTAATCCCAGCTATATTCGCATTTGTAGTTGATCGTATTACGCAAAGAAAGCAGGCGAATTTCTTATCTTCAAAAGCAGTACCATACAGAATAATAGCTAATAAGAAAAGAGATGTAATCTCATTCATATATTGTAGTGTGATTACCCTTATGATCATTCTATTATTTGTTGCAGTTGGTATTGCTGCAAGTGTGAAAGTATGGCCATATAATATGAGTTTTACATTTGAGCATTTTAATTTTTCAAGTTTAACAGGAGATGGACTTGAAGCATTTAAAAATAGCGTAATTGTTTCAGCAGTTACAGCAGTTATTGGGGCGATCTTAACATTTGTATTCGCATATGCAATTGAGAAAATAGACCAGCTACAATTTTTTAGAAAAACAGGTTACTTTTTCTCTATAGTGCCGTTAGCGATACCAGGTTTAGTACTCGGATTAGGATATGTCTTTTTCTTTAGTCAACCAACGATTCAAATTCTTGGACTATCAGTAACGAATCCGTTTCATTCTTTATACGGAACAATCGCTGTATTAGTACTAGTAAATATCATTCATTTTTATTCTGTAACATTTGTCACGGCAACGACTGCCTTAAAGAAATTAGACCGAGAGTTTGAGCTTGTTTCGCAGTCGATGGGTATTCCGTTTTATAAAACATTCTTCCGAGTAACAGTACCAATGTGTTTACCAGCAATTTTAGAAATGGTAATGTACTACTTCGTAAATTCAATGGTAACTGTATCGGCAGTTGTGTTCCTATATGCAGCTGATTTTAAACTAGCTGCCGTATCAATCGTAAATATGGATGATGCAGGAAATGTAGCGCCAGCAGCTGCAATGAGTGTACTTATTGTTGTTACAAATATTGTAGTGAGAGTTGTATATGAATGGGGAACGAAAGCACTTCGTAACCGAACTTCACAATGGCAAAAAAGATAAGTAAGAAGGGTGATGGACAGAATGAAAATTGAAGCAGTTATTTTTGATTGGGCAGGCACGACGGTTGATTACGGATGTTTTGCACCACTAGAAGTATTCATGAAGATTTTTCATAAACGCGGCGTTGAAATTACAGCAGAAGAAGCACGTAAGCCAATGGGATTATTAAAAATAGATCATGTAAGGGCACTAACAGAAATGCCTCGTATTGCGGATGAGTGGAAGCGTGTCTTTGGTCACTTACCAACAGAAGCAGACATTCATGAGATGTATGAAGAGTTTGAAGAAATTCTCTTTTCTATTTTGCCAAGTTATGCTAAGCCGATTGATGGGGTAAAAGAAGTAATCGCTTCTTTACGTGAGAGGGGCATTAAAATCGGTTCAACAACTGGTTATACGAGAGAAATGATGGATATTGTAGCAAAGGAAGCAGCGTTACAAGGATATAAACCTGATTTTCTTGTTACGCCAGATGATGTTCCAGCAGGCCGCCCATACCCATGGATGTGCTATAAAAATGCTATGGAACTTGGTGTGTATCCGATGAACCATATGATAAAAGTAGGGGACACAGTATCAGATATGAAAGAAGGTAGAAATGCTGGAATGTGGACAGTTGGTGTAATTCTTGGAAGTAGTGAGCTCGGTTTAACGGAAGCGGAAGTGGAGAGTATGGATTCGGTAGAGCTTCGTGAAAAAATAGAAATAGTTCGTAATCGGTTTGTTGAAAATGGGGCTCATTTTACGATTGAAACGATGCAGGAGCTCGAAAACGTAATGGAACATATCGAGAAACAAGAACTTATTATTTCATAAAAGGGGTACGGGATCATGAATGAAAATCACTACTTATTATTAACACCAGGACCATTAACGACAACAAAATCCGTAAAAGAAGTTATGCTATACGATTGGTGTACGTGGGATGTTGAATATAATACGATGGTGCAAGAAGTAAGAGCTAAACTTGTATCGTTAGCGACGAAGGAAGAAGAGAAATATACAACAGTGTTAATGCAAGGAAGCGGTACGTTTTCAGTTGAAGCAGTAATTGGTTCTGTTATTCCGGGAAATGGGAAGCTTCTCGTTTGTACAAATGGTGCGTACGGTAAGCGCATTGTACAAATGGCAGAGATGTTACAGATTGATGTAGTGGTCAGCCAAACAGAAGAGTGGGAACCTACTAATATTGTAGAAGTAGAAAAGTTATTGCAAGAAGATAAAGAGATTACGCATATTGCAGTTGTTCATTGTGAAACAACGACAGGCATTATAAATCCAATTGTAGATGTATGTAGATTAGGAAAGCAGTATGGAAAGGTTACAATTGTTGATGCGATGAGTAGTTTCGGCGGGATTGAAATAGACATTGCTGATTTACAAATTGATTTTTTAATTAGTAGTGCGAATAAGTGTATTCAAGGGGTTCCTGGATTCGGATTTGTAATCGCAAAACGTGATGAATTATTGAAGTGTAAAGGGCAAGGACGATCTTTATCTCTTGATTTATATGATCAATGGGAAACGATGGAAAAACAAAATGGGAAATGGCGTTTTACTTCACCTACACATGTTGTACATGCTTTTTATCAAGCACTACTTGAACTAGAAAAAGAGGGTGGAGTAAGAGCGCGTTACAATCGATATTACAACAATCAAAAACTACTAGTGAATAGAATGGGAGAAATCGGATTTAAGCCACTAGTAGATGAGAAATATCAATCTCCTATTATTACATCTTTCATTTATCCAAAAGGGGAGTTCGAGTTTCAACAGTTATATAACGAATTAAAATGCTATGGATTTGTTATTTACCCTGGGAAAATTTCGAAAGTAGATACGTTCCGGATTGGAAATATAGGTGATGTACATGAAGAAGATATTAATCGCTTAGTTGATAGTATTGCTAAAGGAGCTGTTATTGGGTGAAAGTATTTTGTTTAGGGGGAGCAGGTAAAATTTGTCGTGAAGCTATTTTGGATTTAGTTCAATTTTCATCTTTTGAGACGATTACTGTAGCCGATTTTAACGAGGAAGAAGGCCGTAAAGTAGTAGAATGGCTCAACGATTCTCGTGTTGATTTTGTAAAAGTAGATGTAACGAATCACGAGGATACGGTTGCAAAAATGAAAGGTTATGACATTGTATTGGACGGTACGACGATAAAGCTAAACGGATTGTCGACTCGCTGTATTGCAGAAGCAGGCTGCCACGGTGTGAACTTAAATGGATTTGGTGAAGAAAATGAATCGCATGCTATATTTGTTCAAAATGAAAAAACATGTTTGCCTGGGTTTGGCATGACGCCAGGTGTAACGCAAATGATGGCAATGCATGCAGCAAATCAACTGGATACTGTAGAGTCTGTCCGCGTAAGTCACGGTTCGTATCGTCCGATTGCTTTTTCTGCTTCAATTACAGAGACAACGACATATGAATATGATCCACATTTACCATCGCGTACAGTGTATGAAGATGGTGAATTTAAACAAGTACTTCCGTTTGCGCGTCCGAGAGAAATAGAATTGCCAGCGCCTTATGGTAAGGAAACGCAGTATATCATTCCGCATTCTGAAACGATTACGTTAGCAAAGGCACTAGAAAATAAAGGTGTCAAACTGATAGAGACGAGAGGAACTTGGCCAAAGCAAAATATGCAACTTGTACGTGCTTTATATGATTACGGCATATTGCGTAATGATCAGATTGAAATAAACGGGAAAGAAATAGGCATTATGGATTGTATTTCGCAGTATTTATTGCAATCGAAAGAAGGACAAGAAACAGAGCTTTATGGTTATGCACTTCATGTAGAAGTAATAGGTATGAAAAATAATGAGAAGCAAAGACATGTGTTATATCATACACATCCGTTATCTGATGGTTCTGTTGTAGGATGGGAAAAATTAAGAGCGTATACGAGAAACGTCGGTATTCCATTTGGGATTGCCGCAGAGTTAATTGCAAATGGAAATGTAAATAGGGTGGGTGTTGTTACGCCTGAAGAAGCTTTTGAAAATCCACAATTAATTTTTGATGAGCTAGCAAAGCGCGGTATTCATATTCATGAAGAAGTTTCTACTTACAAAGAAAATTATAACTTTGTATAAGTAAGGAAGTTTATGAGGGAGATATAAATGAGGTGAAGCTATGTCTGTAGTAGGAGAAGAAAGAAAGCGAACCATTCTTGAAAAGGTAGAATTTAAAGGGAAAGTAAAGGTTTCAGAATTAGCGAGAGAATTTGCTGTATCAACAGAAACGATTCGTCGTTATTTAGAAGAATTAGATCGTGAAAAGAAGCTGAAAAAAGTGTATGGTGGAGCTGTTCAACTTCCAGGCGCTGGGGTAGAGGCACCGATGTTAGAAAGAGAAATGTTACATATAGAAGAGAAGAAAAGAATTGGTTATAAAGCAGCGACATTTGTAGAAGATGGTGATGTCATTGCAATTGATGATGGAAGTACACCGCTTCAAATGGTTCCATACCTTGTTCATCGTAAAAACTTAACGATTGTAACAAGTTCATTTCCAGTCGCAACACAATTAATTTCTTCTATTAATAAAAAGATGTTTCACGGTGAAGTTTTATTTATAGGTGGAAAAGTATCTCCAAAGCATTCGCGTGTATCAGGGTCTATTTCTCAGCAAGTAATACAGCAATTCCATTTTCATAAAGCGTTCGTTTCGATTGATGGGTTATTACCTAGTTTTGGAGTTTCCAGCTTTGAATTAGAGAAAGCGAAATTGTCAGAGGCGATGATGAAATTAGCTGAGAAGACATATATTTTATGTG
Source organism: Bacillus sp. AF62 (assembly GCF_050312695.1). Lineage (NCBI taxonomy): Bacteria > Bacillati > Bacillota > Bacilli > Caryophanales > Bacillaceae > Bacillus > Bacillus sp. AF62. The sequence goes on from NZ_JBNPJZ010000041.1 coordinate 108,229, forward strand.
ATCATACGAAGGTAGGCGTGAAAGGGAATTATCGTATAGCAGCATTTTCACGTATTCAACATGTAATTTGTGATAAAAAAATGCCATATAGTTTTGAAGAAGAATTTATGAAGCATAATATTCAGTGGACAGTTTGTTAAATAATGTGAAAGTACCTAAACTCCCGCCTAATTTTTAGGAGGGAGTTTTATTGTCTGCAAATCGTAAAATAAAAGATTTGCATTTATGCAAAAAGTGGACACATTTTCTCATCTCTTTCATATAATTTACCAATACAAAAAAAGTTGGTCGAAGGAAAGAAGGGAGAACATGTCAGAACGAATATATAATAAACTTGTATTGTACGCGAATATTTTGCAAAAAATTGGTATCATCAATGAGAAGGAAAAAAGTGAAATTCTTCATACGATAGGTAAAAAAGCCCTTTGAATAAAGGGCTTTTTATTTTTTATCTTTAAAAATATAAATTTAATGTAATATTCTCATTGACAATGATAATGAGATTCATTATCATTTATTTGTGGGTAATTGATAAGGGTTATCAATTATAAAAATTATATATGATAGGGGATATTATTTTGAAAAAAAATTATATGAAGGCGCTAGTAGTAGCGACAACATTAGCGATTCCATTTGCTACGTATTCTACTCCAGCATTAGCGGCATTAAAAGTTGAAGCAAATCAATCGGTAGCAGCAGCGAGTGATCGCACGTATGATACTGAAATTAAAATATATAAGGACCAAAAAGACGAGCCATCTATGGTTTCTCAATATATAAAAGATCCTAAAGTAACGATTGCAACTGGCAAAAAAATTGTCACTGTAACAATGCAAGATAGCGATTATTTTCAATATCTTAGAATAGAAGATAGAAACCAGCCTGGTGTATTTCATGATGTGAAGGTTTTATCAGAAGATAAGAGGAAGAACGGAACGAAAGTAGTCCAATTTGAAATTGGCGAGTTTGAGAAGAAGCACAATATGCAAATGCATATACTTATTCCAGCTATTGGATATGATCACAAATATCAAGTTCAATTTGAAATTAAAGATCCAACTGTAGGTAACAAAGAAACAGAGAAACCAGATGATAACTCTAATTCAGGCAATACGGAAACGGATACTCCAGTTGATAATCAAAATATGATAACAGATAACAAATTAAGAGAACTTGTGAATAAAAAAGTATTTAATAGAAAAGATTTAAATACACCAATTACGAAAGAAGAGTTATTACAAGTAAAGGATTTATTTTTAAATACAAATGAGATACTTGATTATAGTGCATTAAAATATATGCCAAATTTAAAATCTTTAACAGTTGCGAATGCGAAGATAAAAGACCCGTCGTTCTTTGCGAACTTAAAGCAATTAAATCATTTAGCTTTGCGTGGTAATGAATTTGCAGATGTAACGCCACTTGTTAAGATGGATAATTTAGAATCTCTTGATTTAAGTAATAATAAAATTACAAACGTTGCACCACTAACTGAAATGAAAAATGTAAAAAGTTTATATCTATCAGGCAACCAAATAGAAGATGTAACAGCATTAGCGAAAATGGAACAACTAGATTACTTGAATTTAGCAAATAATAAAATTACGAACGTTGCTCCATTAAGCGCTTTGAAAAATGTAACATACTTAACTTTAGCAGGTAATCAAATTGAAGATATTAAAGCGTTATATTCATTACCTTTAACAGATTTAGTATTAACACGTAATAAAGTTAAAGATTTATCCGGCATTGAGCAAATGAAGCAATTAGAAGAATTGTGGATCGGGAAAAATGAAATAAAAGATGTTACTCCTCTAAGTAAGATGACACAGTTAAAACAATTACACTTACCTAACAATGAGTTAAAGGATATTACGCCATTATCAAGTCTAGTAAACTTACAAAAGCTTGATTTAGAAGCGAATTATATTTCAGACTTATCACCAGTGAGCAATTTGAAAAAATTAGTATTTCTAAGTTTTGTTGCAAATGAAATCCGTGATGTCCGACCAGTTATAGAACTAAGTAAGACGGCTTATATTAATGTCCAAAATCAAAAAGTATTTTTAGAGGAAACAGAAGTAAATAAAGAAGTAAAAGTACCTATATATGAAAAAGATGGTGAGGTTTCTACGAAAATCCGTCTGAAGAGCGATAACGGTACGTATAGTAATGGTGTAGTGAAATGGAGTACACCAGGTGAGAAAGTATATGAATTTGGTGTGAAAGATCCATTCGCGGATACAGGAATCTTCTTTACAGGATCTGTTATTCAAAATGTAGTAGAAAGTAAAGACGGTAATACATCTAAAGAAGATGAGAAAACAGAAGTGGTAGAGTTTAAAGATGTGCCAAAAGGACATTGGTCAGAAGAAGCAATTAATTACTTAGCGAAAGAAAAGTTATTTATAGGCTATGGAAATGGTGAATTTGGATTTGGGGATAACATTACTCGTGGACAAGTAGCACTTCTAATACAAAGGTACTTAAAATTAGAAAATAATCTAAAACCAAAAACGACCTTTACAGATACGAAAGGAAATATGTATGAAACGGCTATTGATGCAGTAGTTCAAGCTGGGATTATGACAGGGTATGGAAATGATACATTCCGTCCAGATGGAGTATTAACTCGATATGAAATGTCAGTAGTACTACAAAGAGTATTTCAGTTAAAAGAAAATGAAAATAGTGCAGAGAACTTTAAAGATATACCAAATGGCCATTGGGCGAAAGGATATGTGAAAGCTTTAGTAGATAATAAAATATCAAAAGGTGACGGGGAAGGGAACTTTTTAGGAGATAATTTCGTAACACGTGAACAATACGCACAGTTTTTATATAATGCAATAAAGAAATAAAGTGAAACTTTAATCAGTGGGGGTCTTACTGCCCGGTAAATAGCGGGATAAAAAATGAGGAAAATACGCTATTCTTTAATTAAAGAATAGCGTATTTTTTTATGTGCAAAATGAAATAGGAAATAGATAGGAGTATAGACATATGAATAGCCTATTTTAAAGAAGAACCACGAAACTATATTGACAAAAAAGCGTTCTCATGTGATAATTCAATTAAATTTTTAGAATAATCAAAAAAATTCCTTTTACATAGAAAGGATTCGAACCTTATATGAATATTATGCCGGGGGTGACGAAATGTTATTTTTTCTGAAGAGATGGAATGAATTAAAAGATGTGAAATCTGAATTGGCACTTCGTGATTGGTTTTATGGCACCAAAATTAGTTTATCGCTATGTACGTCAAAAGAGCCGTTAACATTCTTAGTAAATGTTGAGGGAAGAGATAAAGGGCTATTTTCGGAAGAAGATTTTATTGTCGTAAATTGCATGTGCGAGTCAGTATTTGAAAATGAAGAAAAACCAGCTGCAGAGTCATTTATGCATGCAGATATTTATAAAAAAAGTAGTGCAGGATGTATTTTACAAGTGCAGACTGTAGATAGTCATTTAATATCAGAGTTATATGGAGAAGAAGGAGAAGTAACGTTCGATAAACGCAGTGTGGAGCGTGTTTTCGGAAAAGAAGGTATAACAGAAATGACAATTCCAATTGTAGAAGATGAAAAAAAATTCGCTGATTTATTAGAAAGTAATGTTCCGAATTTCATTGAAGGTGGAGGAGTAGTTCTTGTTCATAATTACGGCATGATTGTGTGGGGGAAAACGCCAGAAGAATCGAAAAAATGGCTAGAGGGTATAGAATATTTAATGAACTATCATGTAAAGTTATTAATGATTAAGGGCGCAAGGAGCTCTGTTATATAAAAATGTATGTGATATGGATACAAGTTAATAAATAAATGAAAGCGTTTTAAAAATAATTTCACTCATAAAATATAGGTCTCCTTATTATATATAGATTACATGTTGACATGTAAGGAGGAACATATTTTGCGAGTTAAATATCATTTTCTGCCAAAGCAGCAAGTAACATTTTGCAAAATAAATGATTCTGGTGAAGAGGCACTGCAAATGATGAACGAAACGGGATTTCGAGCCATCCCGGTATTAGCAGAAGATGAGAAGAAATTCATGGGGATTATTTATAAAGTAGATTTATTAGAAAAAAAATGCAATAGCGGATTAGATCATGTAAGTGCAGGAGATATGCTTGACAATTCCAATGCATTTATTTTTGAAAAGGATTCCTTCTTCAGAGCCTTTTATGTAATTCGTCGGCTTCCGTTTTTAGCCGTGCTAAATGATTATAATGAATTTGTCGGTATGTTAACGCATTCGAATATATTTGATGTTATTGAAGATTCATTTGGTATGCGAACAGGTGGTTATATATTAACAATTGCAACACAAGATTGTAAGGGGACGATTAAAGAGCTTGGGACATTGTTAAAAGCATATAATATCGGTGGTTTGTTTACACTCGATAACGGTGATCAATATATCCGTCGGGTTATTGTAAATATATCAGATGAGTTAGATGAAACAAGATTAAAGCAATTAATCGGAAAAATAGAGAAAAAAGGATTCAGAGTGAGTCATGTAGATTATATTTAAGTTAAAAAGAAAAGTACCTATCTGTTATATACAGATAGGTACTTTTTTGTCCCGTTATTTGTGGGCGGTAAGATCCCCACCTCAAAATTCAGTGAAAGCAATGGGGGCTTCCCGTAAAAGCCCGATTGGTGAGGGCTGGTTATATGTGAGTAATGAACTTTATTTTGAAACAGGAGGCGGGGATAATGCTAGATCAGATAAAAAAATAAAGTCTGCATGCTCACGAATTTTAGGGATAGAAGTTTCAATAACGCGTGATGTAATTTCACCTGGGGGGCCCACATGCCCGATAGCTACCATAATGGGTTTTTCTTGAATTTTTTTGATGAGTAATTGGGCTTGTTTTGAAATATGTCCTGCTGTATACACATCATCAAAAAATAGTTGGTTTTCAATAATAGGAACTCCTAATTCTTTTCCGATTTTTGGGACGACACTCTTAGGATTCGTTTTACTATCTAAGTAAAATAAACCGTGTTTTTTACAAGCAGCAAGTATAAGGCGAACAATTCTTTCATCCGCTGTTACTTTTGACCCCATATGATTGTTCATTCCAATTGCATGCGGAACTTCTTGAATCGCTTGTTCAAGTCGGTTGTTTATTTCTTCATCGCTTAAATCGGTTGTAATGGCTTTCGGCCCAAGCCATTCTTTTTTACCTTTAATAGGTTCCATTGGCATATGTATAATAACTTCATGGCCTTTCTTATGGGCAGCTATTGCATCTTCTTTTGTGGAAGGAAGAAAAGGCATAACAGCAACAGTTAGTGGAATTGGAAGTGACAACATTTGATTAGTCCCCTTCATATTATTGCCGAAATCATCAATGACAATAGCAACTTTATTCGTATGAGCAGTTGCTTGAATAGGAAATAAGAAGGACGGTAAAAACAAAACAATGATGAATAATGCAATCGTATATTTTCGCATATAAATATTTCCTTTCTCTTGTTATCCCGCTATTTGTGGGTAGTAAGACTCCCACCTCAACATTGGGCTGGATAGGTGGGAGATTCACTGCCAATAAACGCCCGATTGGTGAATGCTAATAATCAGTGGGGCTGAACAAAAAACACTGATGAAAGTTTCACTTTATCAATCATCATTATGTTTTGCTTTTTTATATAAATTAAACAAAAAATGTCGAAGAAAAGTAGGTGGAAAATTAAGAATCCCCGGTTTACGTAGAATTTGTAAAAAAAGAAGATGAAAAAAATGTCTATTATTGCGAATGTATTTACAAAGATAGAATAATTTGTAATAATTCTCAAAGTGAGGGTAAAGATTTGTAAATTACAGGGAGAAAATGTTAAATTTTCTGATTCTTCAAATTTGCATATGATTAAGTAGTTAAAAAAGTCAATGGAGAAGTGAACTTGAGAGCATGGAAGTATAATAAGGGGGATATGGATGTTTACTGTAAAAAGGAAGTACACATTAGAAAAGCTTTCACGTGATATTCATATGAAACGTGAAGAAATGATTCAACTAGGATTAACAAGTGGGCTAAATAGTAAGGAGACAATTCAAGTTAGTCAAGAATTGGACAAGCTTATTTTACAATATCAGTGTTATAAAGAAAAACAAACACCGAAATGGTTTTCAATTATAAAAATACCTATTTTCCAAATCGGGTATGAAGGAAAATCAAATAATTTTTGGCGAATGCTTGTCGCTGGTTTTATGAAATAAGTATAATTACCCTTATAGGATAAGGATAATTATACTATGTGTAACGGAATTTCGATATGAACTGTCGTTCCTTCGTTTTCTGTACTGTCAATAAAAATATGCCCATTATACATCTCTACAATTCGTTTACATATGACAAGTCCAAGACCTGTTCCAGTATCTTTATTAGTAAAGAACGGATGAAAGAGGTGTTTTTGAATATGTTGTGGAATCCCTTTCCCAGTATCTATAATCTGCAATTGTGCGTGTGTTTCATTGTTTTTTACTACAATGGTTAGTGTATCACTAGAAGTCATAGCCTCAATTGCATTTTTTGTAATGTTTAAAACCACTTGTTTCATATGGTCTTTCGAACAACGGATATGAACAGGATGGTCTGGCAAATGTAAATGGAATACAATGTTATGTAAATTCGCCTCAGATTGAATAATTAATGCTACCTCATTTAGAATTGTTCTTACATCATATGTTTGTTCGATGATGGCGGTTGGCTTTCCGAGAATAAGAAATTCACTTACAATTTCATTGATTCGCTCTATTTCTTGTTCAATTACGGAAAAGTAGAACTGATCTTGTTCATCTTTATATTTCTCTTTTAATAGAGCGACGAGTCCTTTAATTCCAGTAAGAGGATTACGGATTTCGTGTGCTGTACTTGCTGCAAAAGTTCCAACTAATTCTATTTTCTGTAGTTCGTTTTGTTGTCTTTCAAGTTTTGTTTGACGTTTTAACAACATATATTGAGCAAGTAAAAATAAAACAGACATTAAAAATAAAGTAGCGATACACTCTATTGCAACCCACTGGTATAAGGTTTTCTGATGAATAGGTAATGGAGAAACAGAGACCTTCCAATTTAATCTTTGGAGTGGGGTAGTAAGCATATTAGAATGCGTATCACTTGTGTCGTTATTATCATCGGTTAGAAAAACTACATCATGTTTATCAGTTACCTCAAAATGGTATTGTGGTTTAATGGCATTTAAAGAAGATGAAATGTAATCAAAGCGTAAACTAGCTAATAATAATCCTGAGAGCTCTTTCTGTTTATTGAATATGGGGGTAGCAATCATAATAGCTTTATGTCCAAGAACGCGATCAGTAATGACTGATGATACAGTGGTTTTTTTAGTTTGTAGCACGTCTTGAATATATTTACGGTCTGAAACATCTATAGGCTTTGATTCATCTTCAGATGCGATTGTAATGACCCCTTCTGGTGTAGCGTAATATAAACCAGAAAAGCGTGCATCGTTCCCATCTGTATCATGTACAATTTGTTTAATGCCGTTTATATTACCAGTCTCGGTGCCTACAACTTTTGCAAGCATGTCTAAAGCAGAAATTGCTTCACCAAGATGATGATCTAAATAATCTCTATATAAAAAGAGAACTGTATGAGCGGATAATTTATTTTCCTGTTTCATTTTATATGTATGATACGAATAAAATGTAGCACCAATCCCTATTGTCGGTAGGATAACAAGCAATATATATATAATTATGCTTTGGAATTTGACTTTCAAATGTGGTACTCCTTCTTTTTTTATTATCATTATATATAAACTATGTTAAAATTGTCATGTTTTTATTCAAGAATGATTCTTAATATATTAGGGGAGAGGAAATGGATGAGTGAATGCTCATTCGGAATTCACATGAAGTATGAAGTGGCATTTTCTTTTTATTGGTGAGAATTTAAGTGAAGGGTTGAAAGTTGTATGACATCAAATAATGAACGAGAAGATATTTCTCAATCTTTAAAAGTATTTATTGCATTATCTCGTGTACATCGTTCTGTTATGGATACTACAAATAAATCTATACAAAGTAACGGGTTAAATCCAACTGAATTTGCTGTATTAGAACTGCTATATCATAAAGGCGGTCAACCACTCCAGCAAATTGGTGAGCGCATTTTAATAGCCAGTGGCAGCATTACATATGTTGTAGATAAGCTGGAGAAAAAGGGATTAGTAAAGAGAATCCCATGTCCGAATGACAGACGTGTTATTTACGCGCAATTAACTGAGTCTGGCGAGAACTTTATTGCTTCTATTTTTCCGGGGCATGAGAAAGTTATACATCAGTCTTTTGAAATGTTAACGAAAGATGAAAAAGATGAATTACTTGATCTATTAAAAAAAATTGGGAAGTATGAAAAATAATAATATGTTCCAAAGGAGCTTTGGATAAATAAATCCAGGGCTTTTTTATTTGCAATGAACTTAGAGTAGTCACTGCCGAATTTTGTTGAAAATTAAGAGGGAATTCGAGAATACGTATTGAATTATAATAAAGGTATGTAATGGAGAGGAGGCTCGTTCATGTCATTTAAAGACTATGAATATAAACGCCCAAATATTGAAGAGTTAAAAGAGAAATTTACTGTTGCTTTAGAGAAGTTTGATAACGCAAAAACTGTAGAAGAACAAAAACAAGTCATTCATTCAATTAATGAAATTCGCAACGATTTTGGTACAATGGGAAACCTTTGTTACATTCGCCATTCTGTTGATACGACGGATACTTTTTATAAGGAGGAGCAGGATTTCTTTGATGAATTCTCTCCAGTTGTACAAGGATATGGTACAAAATATTATAAGGCACTTATTAATTCTCCATTTCGTGAAGAATTAGAGGCGTATTATGGAAAACAATTATTTGCTCTAGCAGAATGTGATTTAAAAACATATTCAGATGAAGTCGTGAAAGATTTACAATTAGAAAATAAATTATCGTCGCAATATACACAGTTATTAGCATCCGCAAAAATTGACTTTGCTGGAGAAGAAAGAACGTTATCGCAATTGATTCCGTTTATGCAAGGAAAAGAAAGAAGCGAACGTAAAGCAGCAAGTGAAGCATACTACGGATTTTTAGCTGGAAATGAGGAAGAACTAGATCGTATTTATGATGAGCTTGTTAAAGTGAGAACGAAAATCGCAAAATCTTTAGGTTTTAAAACCTTTGTTGAACTTGGATATGCAAGAATGTACCGTACAGATTATAATGCGGAGATGGTGGCTAATTACCGTCAGCAAGTGCTGGATTATATCGTTCCCGTTACAACGGAATTAAGAAAGCGACAACAAGCACGTATCGGTGTAGAGAAGTTAGCTTATTACGACGAAAACTTTGAGTTTGCTACAGGTAACCCAACTCCAAAAGGAGATGCGGATTGGATTGTTGATCATGGAAAGACCATGTATAAAGAGTTATCGGCTGAAACAGATGAATTTTTCAATTTCATGCTAGATAACGATTTATTAGATTTAGTTGCGAAAAAAGGAAAAGCTGGTGGCGGATATTGTACATATATTGAGAATTATAAAGCGCCATTTATTTTCTCAAACTTCAATGGAACATCTGGTGACATTGATGTATTAACACATGAAGCAGGTCATGCTTTCCAAGTATATGAAAGTCGTAAATTTGAAATTCCAGAATATAATTGGCCAACATATGAGGCATGTGAAATCCACTCTATGAGTATGGAATTCTTTACATGGCCATGGATGAAGCTATTCTTTGAAGAAGATGCAGATAAATACTACTTCTCTCACTTAAGTTCAGCACTTCTGTTTTTACCTTATGGTGTATCTGTTGATGAATATCAACATTATGTATATGAAAATCCTGAAGCATCACCTGAAGAGCGTAAGACAGCATGGCGTAACATAGAGAAGAAATATTTACCGCATCGTGATTATGAGGATAATGATTATTTAGAGCGCGGTGGTTTTTGGCAACGTCAAGGGCATATTTATAGCTCACCTTTCTATTATATTGATTACACGCTTGCTCAAATTTGTGCGCTACAATTTTGGAAACGTGCAAGAGATAATAGACAAGAGGCATGGGAAGATTATGTGAATCTGTGCCAACAAGGTGGAAGTAAATCGTTCTTAGAATTAGTAGAAATTGCAAATTTAACATCACCATTTGCTGAAGGCTGTGTGAAAAGTGTTATTACAGAAATTGAAGCATGGTTACATGCGATTGACGACACAAAATTGTAAAAAACATGCGCTTTTTTTCACATGTTTAACATCGACATAATGGGAAAATGATGAGATAATAAAAGAAAATTCAGAATACTAAAGAGGTGTTTCTAATAAGGAGCACCTCTTTTCACCAACAAAAAGGGGGGAAAGAAGTATGCTTCAATCTAATATGGATGTGAGTTTAGAAAGTTTAGTAAGCTCATTACAGTCTACTCGAAGCACGCTATTATCAGAAATTGAAATGTTAAATGATACAGAAGTGAATGTAAAGCCACGCCGTGATAAATGGAGTATTATTCAAATTTTACACCACTTGCATTTAGTTGAACAATCTGTCACGTCTGCCCTTGTATATGCTTTACAAAAAAATGAAAGAAACATGACTCCATTTAAAGACCTCCAACTTACGCTTGATCGCACACATAAACGAGAAGCTCCTCAGCAAATGCAACCAACAGAAACTTTAATGAAAAAACAGCAAGGAATTCAATTACTAGAACATTCACGACAAGAACTATTACATGCGCTTCATAGTGTTATAGATGAAAAAGATCTATTTGAAAATGGATTAAAGCATCCTGTTTTTAATGATCTGAATTTGTATCAATGGGTTCAATTTCTTGATTTGCATGAACAAAGACATCTTACGCAATTAAAAGAGGCGAAACATGCAATTTTGCAGCGCTAAAGTGGAAGAAGTGGGAAACCACTTCTTTTTTTGATACGTGCATAGTTTTCTTTCTTATTTTGGAATACTACATGGAGAAAGAAAAGAAGGAGTTGAAAAAATATGTCTAAGAAGAAGCGAGAAGAAGAGCGCGCCTGGAAAGCGCGTAAAGAAAATCAACAACCGCACGGAAAAGTGAAAGCTTTTGCTGAATTAGTTGAAGGAACAGAAAAAACGTGATGATTATTTCATCACGTTTTTTGTATGAGTGGAAAAGTTAATAAAAAGGTTGTACCGATTCCTTTTTCACTTATAATATCAATTTTTCCATTCATAGCTTGAACAACACTGAATACGACCATCATTCCAAGTCCAGTGCCTTTTTCTTTCGTTGAATAGAAAGGCGAGCCAAGACGTTTTACTTGTTCTGAATCCATACCGACTCCTGTATCTTTTATATATAACTGAATATGCTTATGATCAGGAACTAATGTGAAATAAAGATCACCGCCTTTTGGCATAGCCTCAATGCAATTTTTTAAAATATTTAATAAACATTGATTTAGTTTTTGCTTTTCTCCAGCGATAAAAAAAGAAGTGCTTTGCTTTATATAATGAGTACGTACATTTGTTAAATTAGCAAGCGGTGTAATTAACGACAATGCATGTAGTAATTCTTCTTCTAACTGTAATGTTTGTTCTTTTTCAATGCTTGGTTTAGCAAAGGTTAAATAATCTGTAAGAACATGATTTGCTTGTTCAATGCCGTTAATGGCAATGTCGATATATAATTTTCGTTCCTGCTCAGTGCATGTATCTGATTGTAACAGTTGTAAAAACCCTTTTGTTGAAGTTAATGGATTGCGAATTTCATGAGAGATAGACGCTGCCATTTCACCAATTAAATGAAATTTTTCAGCATTTATAAGTTCGTTTTGGAGACGAACTTGAGTTTGTAATATGTGTAGTAAATATAAAATTAGAATCGTACCAAGCATTGAACATAACTCATACACAATAATATGCGGTATATAATCAGTCTTATTTGTAACCTTTGAAAGGAAGAAGGGTATCCAACTAAATCCGTATGTGAGACTGTAGATAATAGCAAGTGTTATTTTTATACGATTAGAAGTTCGATTGAAAAATTTATATGTTAATAGTAGAACAATAAATAGAAGAACAGAACCGATAAGAGATGGGAAAACACCGATCCCACCTAATAATAAGCGATATATGTTTAATACAACTAAGATAGAACCACCAGCAATAGGCCCTCCCGTTAATGTACCGACAATTAATACAATATGGCGCATATCAAATTGAAAACCATTATTTGTTTTTGCTGCAAATGTAATACAGAGTACGGTAGCGAGGCAACAGAGTACAATGAATATAGCTGAATTTAATTTAGGAGAGCGTTTCCCTTTTTGATTCCAAAATAAATGATATACGAGCATTGTAATCAGGATGAATAATATATTTAAAAAGAGATAAATAATAAAGGATTTCAGTGGGATGCCTCCTCTCTTCTTATATTAAATTAATCATACTATAAAATGAAAGAAATGAAATGATAAATAGCGGAAAAATCAGAAATTTTTACGCTAGTATACAATATGTTACAATAAGCTGTGTCAATGAAAGAAGAAATTCCGTGCACCGCGCGGGAGAGGTTCGCGAACTCCCTCTATAAAAAACTATGGAAACAACAATATCCTTAGGTATTGTTTTGTTTTTTTATTGTGACAGTTCAAGAACGTTCTTTCTTCTTATTTATAGTAGAGAAGGAGAATGAGTGAAATGAAAAAAGAAAAAGCAGTTGTTGTTTTTAGTGGAGGACAAGATAGTACGACATGTTTATTTTGGGCAATAGAGCAGTTTGCAGAGGTAGAAGCTGTAACATTTAATTACAATCAACGTCATAAGCTAGAAATTGATTGTGCAGCGGAAATTGCAAAAGAGCTAGGAATAAAGCATACGGTACTAGATATGAGTCTATTAAATCAACTTGCTCCAAATGCGTTAACGAGAACGGATATGGAGATTACACATGAAGAAGGTGAATTGCCATCGACATTTGTAGATGGACGAAATTTACTCTTCCTATCATTTGCTGCTGTATTAGCAAAACAAGTTGGAGCACGTCATATTGTAACAGGTGTATGTGAAACTGATTTCAGTGGTTATCCAGACTGCCGTGACGTGTTTGTGAAATCGTTAAACGTTACTTTAAATTTATCTATGGATTACCCGTTTGTCATTCACACGCCACTTATGTGGATTGATAAAGCTGAAACATGGAAATTATCAGATGAACTTGGAGCATTTGAGTTTGTTCGGGAAAAAACATTAACATGTTATAACGGAATCATTGGTGATGGTTGCGGTGAATGTCCAGCATGTCAACTTCGTAAAGCAGGATTAGATACGTACCTACAGGAACGCGAAGGAGCGAACAACTAATGGATAACTTTTTTGGATTTCGCATCGTAGAGAATTTGCAAAAAATGGACAAGGATATTCAGCGTAAACAACTCAAATACCATAATAAAAGAGTAATGGTCAGCAAGGAATTTACATTTGATGCAGCACACCATTTACACTGTTATGAAGGGAAATGTAAAAACTTACATGGTCACACATATAAAGTTGTATTTGGAATTAGTGGATATGTAAATGAAATAGGTCTTGCAATTGACTTTGGAGATATAAAAGAAATTTGGAAGAATGAAATCGAAATTTATTTAGATCATCGTTATTTAAACGAAACGTTACCTGCAATGAATACGACTGCTGAAAATATGGTCGTTTGGATTTATGAAAAGATGGCAGAAGCACTAACAAAAGAGAATCGAGTGAACGAATATAAAGGAGCTCGCGTTGAATTTGTTCGTCTATTTGAGACGCCGACTAGTTATGCGGAAGTAAGACGGGAGTGGATGCTTGATGAGTAAAATCCCTGTCTTAGAAATATTCGGTCCGACTATTCAAGGTGAAGGAATGGTTGTAGGGCAAAAGACAATGTTTATCCGTACAGCTGGTTGTGATTATAGCTGTGCTTGGTGTGATTCTGCTTTTACGTGGGATGGATCAGCTAAAGATCAAATTAGACAGATGACACCAGAAGATATTTGGGATGAGCTTGTTGCAATTGGAGGAGAAAATTTTTCTCATGTTACGATTTCAGGTGGAAATCCGGCATTACTGAAAAATATTGAGTTTCTTCTTTCAATATTAAAAGAAAATGGAATGCGAACGGCAATTGAAACGCAAGGGAGTAAATGGCAAGATTGGTTACTTCAAATTGATGAGGTAACAATTTCTCCAAAACCACCAAGTTCGACGATGAAAACAGATTTTCAGAAGTTAGATGCTATTATTCAGAAACTAGCAGGAAAAGATATTAGTTTAAAAGTAGTAGTATTCGATGATCATGATTTTGAATATGCAGTTAAGATGCACGAACGTTATCCAGGTGTACCATTTTTCCTGCAAGTAGGAAACGATGATACAAAAACAGTGGATGATGCGATGCTTATTAAAAAATTATTAGATAAGTATGAGTGGCTGATTGATAAAGCTGTAAATTGTAAAGAGATGAATGATGCAAAAGTATTGCCTCAGCTTCATGCGTTAGTATGGGGAAATAAACGCGGCGTATAACGAGAAGGGATGTTTAAAATGACTGGAAGATTAGATGAAGATTTAAAAGATGTAACATTATTAGGAAATCAAAATACAAAATATTTATTTGAATATAGCCCAGAAATATTAGAGGTATTTGATAATAATCATCCAAACCGTGATTATTTTGTAAAATTCAATTGTCCTGAATTTACAAGTTTATGTCCGAAAACAGGACAACCAGATTTTGCAACAATTTATATTAGCTATATTCCAGAGCAAAAAATGGTAGAGAGTAAATCTTTAAAGTTGTATTTATTTAGTTTCCGCAATCATGGTGATTTCCACGAAGATTGCATGAACGTTATTATGAACGATTTAATTAAATTAATGGATCCACGTTACATTGAGGTATGGGGGAAATTCACACCACGTGGTGGCATTTCAATTGATCCATACTGCAACTACGGTCGCCCAGGGACGAAGTATGAACAAATGGCTGACTACCGCATGATGAACCACGATCTATATCCGGAAACAATTGATAATCGTTAATAGAAAGAAAGGGCCTGTATACTATACAGGCCCTTTCTTTCTATTATATTATGCATTTTGATTAATGACAGTATAGTTTTTATGACTTACAACTGTAAGAGGTTCCATATCTAGTTCTCTAAAATTCTTCATAATTGTTATATCAACAATAACAGAGTTTTGATTTACTTTTTGAACACGGCCTTGCATTCCACCTTTAAATTCGATGATATCTCCAGTTTCTGCGATCTGCATAAGCAACTCTCCTTGTTACAGTTTTCCCAAAAAAAGAATAAATTTGGGTTTTTTTTATTTCCTCCTATTTTGAACCATATTTCCTACTTTGTAAATGTTTCCAAAGTAAAAATTCGAAAAATATTCACTTTTTGTAAGAAAATATGTAGAAAATCCATGTTATTTGAAAAAAATAGCAAAAATGCGGGAATCTTTATATCGAGGTATAATGAAAAAGTAGAATAACCTGCTGAAGTGGGAGAAATTAGAGGCGGTAAAATGATGTTTGAATTTGTGGGGAGTGTTATAGCTTTAATTTTATTTTTATTTTCTTATATGCATTTAAAAAAGATTCGTCAATATGATACGAGTACATATTTTGATGGGATGGATGGTATCCATGCTTCGATAACGCATGATAGTGGTGGGGAGATGTAAAGGTATATGACTTTCTTTTCTTGCGTGGTATGATGTTTAGAACTAGTGCATAATAGAGTTCGTAAGTGATGAATGGAGAGTGAAAAGTGAAAAGAATGAAGATTTCTTTTATTCGTCATGGTTGTTTAGGTCGTATAAGAGAACCGATGACAATTAATTCATTTCACGAATGGATGAAACAGTATGATTCCGAGTCAATGATACAAAAAGCTAAAATGCCGATAGAAACAATAGAGGCAATTGAAGCAGCAAAATTTGTCTTAACAAGTGATCAAAGGCGTGCTGTACAATCAGCAGCTGAATTAACGGATTCTTTATCTTTTATGCAAAACTCTCTTTTTAGAGAAGCTGAAGTTCCTTCATACTTTTTTGCTCCGAAGTGGTTGAAATGCACAATTAAGGTATGGATGTTCATTGGGCGCACATTATGGATACTTGGCTACCATAAAGATGTTGAGTCTTATAAGGAAGTAAGAGAGAGGGCAAGGCAAGCGGCTTACCTGTTACATCGTTATGCTCTCGTACATGGAAGTATTGCTCTTGTAGGTCATAATTATTTTAATTCGATGATTGGAACGGAGCTGAGGGCAATGGGATGGTCTGGTTCTCCTATTTTGCATAGAAAGCCATGGGGATGTACAACATATACGTTTCACGAGGCGATGGATGGAAATATATTAAATACGAATTTAACATAAAAGCACACGATTTATATAAATCGTGTGCTTTCTTTTTAAGATATAGAAATTTTGACGTTTAATGGTTTTACGAGATGAGCATAAGGTTCGCCTACTAGCATAACAATTTCATCTTTTTTATAACCTAACTTTTCGTATAGTGAATAGGCGCGTGTGTTTTCTAAATTAACAAGTAAAGCGATTTTTTCATGCCCTTTTTCAGTTGCATAGATTTCGGCAGCTTCAATTAATTTAGAACCAATACCTTTTCCACCGTGTGCACTTGAAACTGATAATGTATCAATGTAATACTCATCAAGCTCAGCTTCTTTTTCTAACGTAATCGATTCATCTTTATGTAATTCTCTTAAGTGATGTACAATTGGTGCGTCAAGCTGTGTTGCTTCACTACCGTGATAAGCGACAATAATTCCAACTGCACTCTCGTCTTGTTCATAAATAAAACAGTTTTCGTAGCTCAGACGGTTATTTTCTTTTGAGAACCATGTCTCAAGTCCTAGTAATACTTCTGCTTCAACTGTGCTACCTGTGATTTTTTCAGCAATTTCATGCAGAGCATTATACAATAAAGGAGCTATTGCCATTGCATCTGTCTTTTTTGCTTTCCGAATCATAGTATCCCTCCTAGTTCTATTTGTATATTGTAGCATAGTGGTATGGAACTTTGCATAATTGAATGCCGAAATGTTTGATATAGAGAAGTAGCTATGTTAGTATATGATATTTAGTGGACATATAGTAAAACGATATTGTTTGCGAAATAACGAAAATAAAATCATGGCATAACAACAAGATAAAGTGAAATGTTAATCAGTAAGATTTTTTGTTCATTCCACGACTGATTAGTAGTCAACACCAATCGGACTACCCGCAAATAGCGGGATAATTTTACAGTTGTTGACCTATAGAATATACGATAGAATAAAATATTGCAGAGAGGTGAAATACATGGATAAAGAATTAGCAAATACAATTTTAGATCAGCTGAAAAATGGTGAAATAACGGAGTATGTTGTTACGAAAGATGTATTTTATACGTTCAGAGAAGTTGTTGTAAATAGAGAAGACTTTAAGCATTTCATTGGTAACGCACAGCGAGGCGGGCAAGTGATTTATACATATTCAGAAACGCCACGTTCATAAAGGGGAATTTTGATCAGCAGGGCATCCCTCACTGATTAGTAACCTTCACCAACTGGACGTTTAATGTGGGATAAATAAAAGATAAAGGAGAGGGGAATTATGGGCGATTTTAAACAAGGCATTTTACCACATTGGGATTATATGTGGAAAGATAGAGCCGGCAATAGATTTATGGGAATGGTTATGTATCCAGAGAAACGAAAATGTTCAGCAAAAATGCTTCAGAAAATAAAAAGAGCATATGAAGAAGCGATAGAAATTAAAGTAACTGTACAAGTTCAACATACATATCAGTATGTAGAAGGAATGATTGTATACTTTGATGAAGAGGCTCCTGTATGTACAATGCTTGATAAAGATGAAAATCCACATCACATATTTGTAAAAGATATTTTGCGTATTGAGCACTCTGAATAAACTTTTCATAAATAAATTGAAGTTCCATAATAATAATCTTTTTCTATAATAGTTATCTTTTAGTATGTAACGAGAGCCGAAAGTATATGTATAATATATTTAATAAGGTAAATTTGATAAATGTAATCGTTTTTTAGAGCAGATTATCGTTTTATATCTGTTCTTTTTTGCGTGATGCTGGAGAAATATATTTCTTCAGCATCTACCGTTTTATGACAAAATATATTGTTAACTTTTTTAAAAATAAGGTTAAATTCGTTGACAACTTTTTTGAAAAGCACTTTATTGACATGAGTTTTAGAATGTTGTTTCATAGTCATTGTATTGAAAAAAAACGGCTATCATGTCGAAAAGTAAAAGTTAAAAAAAGAAAGAATTTATACATATATCTTGTGTCTTATTTTGAAACGTAATACAATATATAGAGAAATCAAGAACAACATATAGAGAATATAGATTTGAGAGGGAGGGTCGGAAATGTTAGTTGCATATGATTCTATGACAGGAAACGTGAAGCGTTTCATTCACAAATTAAATATGCCGGCCGTTCAAATTGATGAAGATCTAGTAATAGATGAAGACTTTATTCTTATTACGTATACAACAGGTTTTGGCAATGTACCAGAACGTGTTTTAGACTTTTTAGAGCGCAATAATGAAAAATTAAAAGGCGTATCTGCAAGCGGCAATCGTAACTGGGGAGACATGTTCGGTGCAAGTGCTGACAAGATTTCTACTAAATATGAAGTGCCTATTGTATCAAAATTTGAGTTATCTGGAACAAATAACGATGTAGAATATTTTAAGGAAAGGGTGCGGGAGATTGCGACACATTGAACTGAATAATGAAATCACGCAAATGCAGGACGGTTTTTATCAGCTTCATAAAGATAAAGAGGCATTAGAAGTCTTTATGGAAGAAGCTAGAGAGAATACCGTTCCTTTTAATAGCGTGGCAGAGCGAATGGAGTATATGAAAGAACATGATTACTATTACAACGTTCTGGACGAGTATAGCTTGGAGGAAGTAGAGGAAGTATATAACATCGCTTATGGTGAAAACTTCGAGTTCCAATCTTATATGGCAGCATCTAAGTTCTACAAAGATTATGCGTTAAAAACGAATGATCAAAAACAATACTTAGAAAGCTATGAAGATCGTGTAGCAATTGTTTCATTATACTTAGGACGCGGTGATGTTTCGAAGGCAAGACAATTCGCAAGCATGATTGTAAAACAAAACTACCAACCAGCGACACCAACCTTTTTAAATGCGGGAAGAAGCAGAAGAGGAGAAATGGTGTCTTGTTTCTTGTTAGAGATGGACGATAGCTTAAATTCAATCGGCTTTAACATTAATACTGCGATGCAATTATCGAAAATCGGCGGGGGAGTAGCTTTAAACTTATCTAAGCTACGCGCACGCGGTGAGCAAATTAAAGGTATTGACAACGCTGCAAGTGGCGTAGTACCTGTTATGAAGTTGCTTGAAGATTCGTTTTCATATGCGAATCAGCTTGGTCAACGAAAAGGTGCCGGTGCAGTATATTTAAACATTTTCCATTGGGATATTATTGAATTCCTTGATACAAAAAAAATAAATGCCGATGAGAAGAGCCGTATTCAGTCTCTATCAATCGGAATTATCGTTCCAAGTAAGTTCTTTGAGCTTGCTGAGAAAAACGAACCTTTCCATGTTTTCGCGCCTTATACGGTTTATAAAGAATATGGCAAGCATTTAGATGATATTGACATTGATGAAATGTACGATGAATTAATGAGCAATCCGAAAGTGAAGAAGAAGCCACTAGATATTAGTGCACGTGATATGCTTATTAAAATCGCTATGATTCAGCTTGAGTCTGGTTACCCATACTTAATGTTTAAATCAAATGCAAATAATCAACATCCATTGAAGGATATTGGAACTGTGAAGATGTCGAACTTATGTACAGAAATCTTCCAGCTTCAAGAAACTTCAGAAATAAATGATTACGGTACAGATGACATTATCCGTCGTGATATTAACTGTAACTTAGGATCGTTAAATATCGTAAACGTAATGGAAAATAAAGAAATTCGTGAAGCAGTTCATGCGGGAATGGAAGCTTTAACAGCTGTTTCTGATATGACGATTATTCCGAATGCACCAACTGTGAAAAAAGCAAATGACGAGCTTCATTCAGTTGGACTTGGAGCAATGAACTTACACGGATATTTAGCAAAAAATAAAATCGCTTATGAAAGTGCAGAAGCGAAAGAATTCGCTCGTACATTCTTTATGATGTTAAATTACTATTCTATTGAGAAAAGTATGGAAATCGCTACAGAAAAAGGCGAGACATTTAAAGACTTCGATAAATCTGATTATGCGAATGGCACATACTTCGAAAAGTATGAAACAACAGATTACAGCCCAGTAACTGAAAAAGTTCAGCAACTATTTGAAGGAATTCATATTCCAACAAAAGAAGATTGGACAAGTTTAAAAGAGCAAGTGCAGAAGAATGGTTTATACAACTCATATCGTCTTGCTATCGCTCCAACACAATCAATCAGTTACGTTCAAAATGCAACTTCAAGCGTAATGCCGATCGTAAGTCAAATCGAATCAAGAACATATGCGAACGCGACAACATATTATCCAATGCCGTATTTATCAAAAGATACGTTCTGGTACTATAAATCTTCTTACGATATAAATCAGTTTAAATTAATTGATTTAATCGCAGAAATTCAAGAACATATTGACCAAGGAATTAGTACAATTCTTTACGTTAATAGTGATATTTCAACACGTGAATTAGCACGTTACTACATCTATGCACATAAAAAAGGCTTAAAGAGTCTGTATTATACGAGAACACGTAAATTAAGCGTAGAAGAGTGTGTGGCTTGTACCGTTTAATATAAAAAGTGAGACATGATGAGCAGGGTTTTCTGAACCCTGCTCATGCTTAGTTATCATATTTAGAGAAGGGGCGATTTAATGCGTGCGGTAAACTGGAACAAAAAAGAAGATGATTTTAGTTTAATGTTTTGGAAGCAAAATATCGCTCAGTTTTGGACAGAAGAAGAAATCGCGGTATCTTCTGACAAAAATACTTGGGCACAATTATCAAAAGAAGAGCAGGTTGCTTATAAGCGTGTATTAGGTGGTTTAACACTGTTAGATACGAAACAAGGCGGCGAAGGGATGCCACTTGTACTTGTTCATCTTGAAAATTTACAAGCAAAAAGTGTATTAGCTTTCATGGGAGCTATGGAAGAAGTACATGCGAAGAGTTACAGTCATATCTTTACGACGTTAGCTACTGAAGAAGAAATTGATGATATTTTTGAATGGGTAGATACTCATCCATTACTTGAGAAAAAGGCTGGTATTATTACTGGTTACTATCGTCGTTTGTTAAAGCCTGAAGTAACGAAAAAAGAGTTATACATGGCAATGGTAGCAAGTGTGTTCTTAGAAAGTTATTTATTCTATAGTGGATTCTTCTATCCGCTTTACTTAGCTGGTCAAGGAAAACTAACAGCAAGTGGTGAGATTATTAACTTGATAATTCGTGATGAGTCAATTCACGGCGTATTCGTCGGTATTTTAGCACAACAAATCTTCGCAGAACTTTCTGCAGAAGAGCAACAAGAAGTGCAAAAAGAAACACAAGAGTTATTAATGGAACTATATGAAATTGAAATGGCCTATACAGAAGAAATTTACACTTCTATCGGTCTTGTAGAAGATGTAAATCGTTTCGTTCGTTACAATGCGAATAAAGGGCTTATGAACTTAGGACTTGAGCCGAAGTTTGAAGAAGAAGAAATTAACCCAATCGTTTTAAATGGTTTACGTACAGATACGAAAAACCATGATTTCTTCTCTGTAAAAGGAAATGGTTACGTAAAAGCAACGAACGTTGAAAAGTTAGCTGACGATGACTTCGTGTTTAACTTTTAATATAGGATTATAAAGAAAAGCTGTCTTATTCATTGATAAGACAGCTTTTCTTTATAATTTTGTTTACATAACACTATTATTTCTATATAGAGATTTATGTTTGGAAAGTTCTATTCGGTTAACGGATAGAACTTTTTGTAATTAAATGGGTATTTACAAACTTTTTGTATCAGTGTATTATTTAACTAGTACACCAATACAAAAGGAGGGAAGAAATGAAAATAGAGTTTTCTCCAAATATACCAATTTACATTCAGGTAATGGAATACATAAAAAAAGAGATCGTAACAGGACATTTATTGCCTGGTGATAAAATTCCCTCTGTCCGTGAATTAGCGAGTGAATTACAAGTGAATCCAAATACGATTCAGCGTACATTTCAAGAGCTAGAACGGGATGGAGTTGTTGTAACACGTAGAGGAATGGGACGGTATGTAACGAATGAAGGGGAGAAAATTATGGAGCTGCGAAAAGAGATGGCGAAAGAATTACTTCATTCTTTTATAGATGGAATGGACAATTTAGGTTTTTCAGAAGAAGAAATTCTTACAATTCTTCGTTCTTCATTACATGATAAGAGGGAGGAGAGCCAATGACAGAGCTATTAAAAATAGAAAACTTATGGAAGAGATACGGATTAAAAGCAGTGATCCGTGAATTAAACATAGAGATTACGGAAGGGAAAATCGTTGGGCTTGTTGGAGATAACGGGAGCGGGAAAACGACGTTATTGAAAATGATTGCAGGCTTGCAACACCCTTCTGAAGGTAGTATCACAATAGACGGTAAAAAGGTAGGATTACAGACGAAAGAAATCGTTTCATTCATGTCCGATAAGCCAGTCTTTGATGATTGGATGACTGTAAAAGACGCTTTATTTTTCTACCGGGATTTTTATAAAGACTTCGATATTCAAAAAGCGGTAGATACGATTGCAGAATTTAAAATACCGTTAGAAGAAAAAATTACAGCATTGTCAAAAGGTATGATAGAGAAGCTGCAAATCATTTTAACATTTTCTCGAAAAGCGAAGCTATACGTACTGGATGAGCCATTGGGCGGGATAGATCCTCTTTCTAGAGAACATGTATTGGATCTAATTCTACAGTTCTATAGAGAAGATTGTACGATATTAATTTCCACTCACTTAATAAATGAAATTGAAAATATTTTTGATGAAGTGATCTTTTTAAAAGATGGAGAAATGGTTCTATATGAAAATGTAGAAGAAATTCGTTTTCAGAGAGGAAAAGCAGTTCATGAATTGTTTAAGGAGGTGTTTAGTAAGTGAAGTCAGTACTTTCCTATTTATGGAATGTAAATAAGAAAAGATATATTGTTACTTTTTTATTCTTTGTGCTAATTGAAGCTGTGTTATTTTCACAAATGATTGTAAGAAAAAGTGATGCAGCTATCAGTAGACAAGAGGGTATATTTGGAATCATTATGATTATATTTTTCTTTTATATTGTTTATATGTTTATACAAACAATGAAATCATATTCACGCTTACTAACTAATCCAATGTTACGACTTACAGCAATATCTGGGAAACAATATGTAATTTCTATGCTTATTTTCTCATTTATCGCAATGGCTATATGGTATGGGATATGTGGAATTCTTTTCTACGTAAGTTATATATTAGCTTTTCCTACGGCTTCTGTATATGTAGAGGCAAAAGAGATTATGCAAGTAGGCATAATTAATAATTTAATATATACGATAAGCGATTTATTTGAGTTTTTGTTTAGTGTGTTACAAATCATATTAGTAATTACTCTAGTTAAGTTACTTACGAAAAAGAAAAAGGCGCAAAATATACTAATCGTTATTATTTTTCTAGTAATAAATATAGCGATTACTTTAGCGACAACCTTGCTAGGAAAATTAGCTCCAGCTTTCCAAGTATTGCGAAGAGTAGAATATCATAGTGAAAGCAAGAGTCTGTTTATTAATATGTTTCAAGAAAATGGATTTAACATTTTTAATATAAGTTTCATGGTAATGGTTAGTGCTCTAATAATATATGTAATTGCTTATATTATCGATAAAAAACTAGAAGTCTAAAGGAGGAATCAGCATTGGGAAACGTAGTAGTAAAGTTAGAGAATGTTCGAAAAAGGATTGGTGGAACGGAAATTATTCGTGGTTTATCATTTGAGGTTCGTGAAGGAGAAGTATACGGATTCCTTGGGCCGAACGGTAGCGGTAAGACGACGACGATCCGTATGATGACAGGTCTTATTTCAATGACAGAGGGCGATATTACAATTTGTGGACATAGTATTCGCTCGGAGCGTGAAAAGGCACTAGAGCAAATTGGAGCGATTGTAGAAAATCCTGAACTATATGATTATATGACAGGAATGCAAAACTTAAAGCATTTTGCGAACATGGCCATTACTCCAATTAGTAAAGAGCGCATTGCTGAGATTGTAAAGCTTGTTGAATTAGAGCATGCGATTCATAAAAAGGTGAAAACATATTCACTTGGTATGAAACAACGTTTAGGAATTGCACAAGCATTACTTCATCAGCCGAAAATCTTAATTTTAGATGAGCCGACAAATGGATTAGATCCAGCTGGTATTCGCCAAATTCGTGATTATTTACAACGTTTAGCGAAAGAAGAGAATATTGCTGTAATCGTATCAAGTCACTTATTGAGTGAAATTGAATTAATGTGTGATCGCGTTGTTATTATTAAACAAGGTGAGTTTGTACAAGAGTACAACTTACATGAAAAAGTGAAACATGATGAGGCAGTCGTTGTAGCGTTTGAAGTAGATGAAGTTCAGAAAGCAAATGAAATCATTAAAGGTAAAGCAAAAGGGAATGTAATTGTAGCATCTGTAACAAAAGACAACATTCCGCAACTTGTAAAAAAACTTGTTCATGCTGATGTGCTTGTATACGGAGTTACTGTTCAAAATAAAACGTTAGAGGATGAGTTCTTAGCGATTACTGGGGGAGTGAAAGCGTAATGTTTAAATTAATTCAAAATGAATTTTTAAAGTTGCATGCGAAAAAAGGTATGTATATTTTAATTGGTGTCATTGCGGCACTCGAAATTTTAGGTACTTTAGCAATGTTGAAGTGGGGAAAAGGTGATGAGTTTAAGGGATCATATTTAGATTATGCAAACTCAGAGATTGGCTTAATTGTTTTATTTACAACGATTTTTGGGATTACACTTGCTGCCCGTACTCTTACTGATGAGTTCCAAAAAGGTACAATTAAACAATTGTTAATCCGTCCAAGAAAAAGACTTGCAGTTTTATTTTCTAAATATATTACAGTGTTATTAGCAATGTTATTTATCGTATTAGCTGGTATGCTAATTGCAATGATTATTGGCGGTATTGTAATGGATGGTAGTAAAACAGAATTAACGTTAGGAATCGTAATGAAGTCCACTTTATATCAACTACTTTCACCATTCTTTTTTGCAACACTTGCATTTTTCCTAGCAAATGTCTTTAGAAAGTCTGTATTACCATTAATTATTACGATGTTCCTATTCTTCTTACAAGGTGCAATTAACATGGTATTAATAATGTTTGCAAAAGGTGTAGCGAAGTTTGTAGTATTCAACCATTTGGATTTAAGAGCTTACGATAGTAATAAATTAATCAATGGTGGAATGGAACCAACATTTACAGAATTTACGTTTACAACTTCATTATTACTTGTAGCTGCATACTTTGTTGTGTTACTTGTAGCATCAAGCGCATTATTCCAAAAACGTGACGTATTATAATAAAAGAAATCCCCGCTTGTAAAAACGGGGATTTTTATTACATAAATTTCACTTGGATTGCAACTTGAAGAACAGCGATATGGTATTTTAAGAGCTATGCTGTTTGAAATGATTTGAGAAAAATAGGAAGGATTTCAACTATATTCATATTATAATTTAGTTATCCTGCTATTTATAGGGAAAGGATTGCCTATAAAGTACTGATTAAAGTTTTATTTTATTTTTACTATCTTTGGGGGTGTTCTATATGCACTATGCATTTTCACGTATAAGGCTACGTAGCTTTTTTGGATGGATGATTATAGGGGTGTTCCTTATAATGATACCATTAGGTCTAGCAAATGTTTCTGAGAATACGATGGAGGTTATTTCACAAATAACTGTATTTTTTGTATTTCCGTTACTTTGGCTATACGTAAAAACAAATAAAAATAATATTGTATTTAACAGTTTTTTTGATAAGCCAGGGCGTTTATCTTGGGGATTAATTGTATTAGCAACGATAATGGGGATGATTTTTTCAGTTGGCATATCTCAGATTCAATTTTACATATTAGCACATACGTTACCGAATTTCTTAGTTACTATGCTAGAAGACGGAAATGTTATTAATACGAGTAACGTATATATGACGATATTTACTTTCATTTCAGCATGTGTGTTAGCACCTATTATGGAAGAGGTTATTTTTAGGGGATTTTTCTTACAGCGGATGGCTCATAAATGGGGAATTAAAAAAGCTGTAATTATATCTTCAATTATTTTTGGCCTAGGACATTTTGATGTTATTGGTGCGTTCATGTTTGGTGTCGTTATGTGTCTTTTATACATAAAGACAAAAAATATATGGACGAATATAGCTGTGCACGCTCTAAATAATTTGATTGCAACAAGTATGCAATTTTTCGGTGGAGAAGAAAGTGGTACAATCTCAATTACTGAATTACAAGCGCAAAGTAATTTATGGATTGGTATCGGTCTTACAGTTGTTGGATTACTATGGTTAATTCCGTATGTTTGGAAACAATGGCGTACAGTAAAAGAAGTTGGCGTGCCACCAGTACGTTTTATAAATGAGCAAAAAGTAGTGAATTCATCACAAGAAAATGAAGTGTATAGTCAAGTGATTGTAACCGATAGATTGATGGCCATAGAGTTACCAGATGAGGCTGTAAATAAGCTTCGGTTAGAAGAAAATGATTATGTAACAGTAGCTGTAGAAGAAGATAAAATCGTTATAAAGAAAGCACATAATAGATAATTAAAAAGTAGCTCTTAGGAGCTACTTTTTAATTTGTAATAATTTCTACACGAAAATTATTACCATTCTTTACATATTTAATATCTGTAACAGTGCGGACTGTCTTTAAAATCTCCACTTTTTCACCAATTCGCGGGATGGTCGGAACATTGTCCCAAATACCAAGCAAGTCATCTAATTGTGCCGTTTTTTCATAAAACCAGATTTTCAATGTAAAGCCCCTTTCTCGAATTTTATGTATTTTAATACATAATATATTATTTTTATTCTTATTGTAAGGGGTTTTTTTATAATTTATGAATAAAAATAAATTAATCTTCTGGGAAGATATGTTCTATATCAGGAGTAAGAGATACTTCTGATAATACGATATGAGAAACTGTCGTTGCATATGAAGAAACATCATTGATAAATTCTTCAAGTTCAACGAGTGAAGGAACAGAAATTTTTACAATGTAGCATAAGCTTCCTGTCACTCGGTAACAAAAACTTGCAGATGGATAAGACTGAATAAACTGTTGCATACGTGTTGTATCACCATTTTTTAAAGTGATTTCTAAAATACAATCTAAAACTAGTCCTGCTTTTTTATAGTCGATATCGATTGTATATTTTTGAATAACGCCTTCACTTTCAAGTTTACGAACACGTTCTGCAGTAGACGGAGCAGATAAGTTTACTCGTTTCGCCAATTCACGCATAGAAAGGCGACTATCATTATATAATTCATTTAAAATTTTTCGATCAACACGGTCTAGTTGCATTTGTAAATATACCTCCAGTAAAATAATGATTTTTGTAAAGGAAAAATATAAATTAAGATTCATATGAAATGTAAAGTGAACGTTATTTATTTTACAATAAAACAGAAGGAAATAGGAGGGAAAATGATGGAGAGAATTTCATTATCAAATGTAGGAGATACAAAGTTTCAAAAGTTATTAGGGCATAATTCGGATATATTACACTCGTGGAGTAAGTTAGAAGATACACTGTACAATAAAGGAACTCTTTCAGCAGAGTTGAAGGAGCAAGTGAGAAGAACATTAGCGTATGGGAATGAATGTCCGTACTGTATGGCAAAGGGAAGACCTGATGATGTGCAAAAGGCAGAGGAGATTGGTGTAGCCGTTACTTTTGCGCATACATTTGTTCATAACCGAAAAGCAATAGATGATACTATGTTTCACGTATTAAAACAATATTGGACAGAAAAAGAAATTGTAGAGCTTTGCGCCTATGTTTGCTTTATTACTGCTTCACAACAACTTGGTTTTCTATTTCAATTACAGCCAAATTAAGGGGGAAATGATGACAAATCAAATAGCACTTATCATAATCGATGTACAAAAGGCATTTCAATTACCAGATTGGGGCGAGAGAAATAATATTTTTGCTGAAGAAAACATGAGAATTTTGTTAGAAGAATGGAGAAAAAGGGAACGACCAGTTTTTCATATTCAACATGTAAATAAAGAAAATGCTCAGTCAATGTTTTATGAGAGAGCGGAAACGGTAAACTTTAAAGAAGAAGTGCAACCACTACTTGGTGAAGTGGTTATTCAGAAATTCGTTAACAGCGCGTTCATTGGGACAAATTTAGAAGAGCAATTAAGAAAGAACAAATGTAATGCAGTAGTGGTTGTAGGATTAACGACAAATCATTGCGTGGAAACTACGACACGAATGGCAGGGAATTTAGGATTTACAACATATTTAGTGAGTGATGCAACGGCTACTTTTAACCGTATAGGTTTAGATGGTAAAGAGTATAGTGCAGAAGATATTCACAATATGACACTTGTAAATTTACATGAAGAGTTTGCTACGATTGTGACGACAAAAGAAGTGTTAAAATTATTTTAAGAAAATAATTGCGAATTATGTAGAAAAAAATAAGAATATTTCGTATAATCTAAGTACAATCATTTTGAAAATAGGGGTGGCATCATATGGAGCAAATTTCAGTAAAGAAATTAGAAGAGGTACTTGTTGTAGCAGGGGATGATAAACAGAAGCAAAAGGAATTTTATGAATTGCTCTTATCTACTGAGTTTTATGTTGCTGGTTCACTAGAAGCAGAGGACGGGGCAACAGAAGGAATACTTCGTTTGCGTCATTTCCAAGGAGAAGGTAGATGGATCGTTCCGTTCTTTACACAAATGGAATTTGTAAAAGATGTGTTGCCAGAAGGAACGCCCCTTATTACGATACGTGGGAAAGAGTTATTTGGTAGCATTGAGAAAGATGCTACAGCTGTATTAAATGTTGGCACTGATATAAGTAAAACATTTATTCCAGAAGAAATTGCAGATATCGCATCTGGACGAATTTTTAATTATTATAAGTAAAAGTAAAAGGAAAAGCGTAATCGCTTTTCCTTTTACTTTTTAATTTGAATATGAAGTGGCTATACCAGAAGAAATAGAGACTGTTTTATTATTCGTGTTTATTGTCGCTGTAGCTCCAAGTGGAATACCGATGTTTGGACTTATATGTCCAATTGGTAAATCGAATAGGACAGGTATATGATATGGCGCGAAATATTCATATAATATTGTTTGCAATGATTGAGATGGCTTTGAAGGAGTGCAGTCGTGACAACTTGTGAAAATAACGCCCCTGCATTCATTAAACTTTCCAGATAAAAGTAGCTGATTTAACATACGGTCAATGCGGTACGGTTCTTCACCAATGTCTTCAAGTAATAAAAGTGTATTGTCCGTATTTATCTCGTAGGGCGAGCCAATTATACTTGCTAACACAGCTAAATTTCCTCCAACTAACGTACTTGTAACTGTACTGTGGGAGCTAGGTACGATACATTCTGATGCAGATAAAATGGTTGAATACGGATGGAATAGCTGATTAAAAGAGGATAAAGATAGGGAATCAATACCTTTTCCTAGTTCTTCAATCATCGGACCATGAAATGTTATAAGCTTTGCATAACGTGAAACAGCAGTATGTAAAGCTGTAATATCGCTATATCCCCAAAAGATTTTTGGATTCTGCCTAATAACTTCATATTGAATGTGAGGAAGAAGACGAGCACTTCCATAACCACCTCGTGCACAAAAAATTGCCTTCACTTCATTATTTGTAAATGCTTCATGTATATCGTCAAGCCGAACTTGATCACTTCCGGCTAAAAATCCATATTTCTCGTAAACACTCTTCCCGATTATTACGGATAACCCCATCTCTTGTAATACATTCACACCTTTTAATACATTTTCGATTGTAGGTGGACCAGATGGTGCAATAATCATTACTGTATCACCTTGTTTTAATGCATTTGGATAAATCATTAAGCTCAGCCTCCTTCTCTTTCAATATATTCGCTTCATATGAAGTTCAACCCTTGCAAAAGCAGGGGAAAGCTTATCAAATAAAGAAGATATAAGGGAAATAGGAGGGAAAATGATGTTTACAAGTCGAGTAACAGACATATTAAAAATTGAGTATCCTGTTGTTCAAGCCGGTATGGCAGGCGCGATTACGACGCCAGAACTCGTTGCAGCAGTAAGTAATAGCGGAGGATTAGGGACGCTTGGGGCGGGCTATATGAGCCCAGAACAAATTGGTGAAGCGATTTATAGAATAAGAGAACTAACAGATAAGCCTTTCGGTGTTAATTTACTTGTAACGAAAGAGATACAAATAGAAGAAGAGAAGGTAAATGAGGCGAAAATATTACTAAGCGGAGTGAATAGAGAATTAGGTATAGAAGTAGAAGGAACGTTAAAGCTTCCAAAAAGCTATAAGGAACAATTACAAGTGTTATTAGAAGAAAAAGTACCGGTCGTTAGCTTTGCATTTCAAACGTTAGAAAAAGAAGAAATAGATGACTTAAAAAGAAGTGGAATAAAGGTTATCGGAACAGCTACCCATGTGACAGAAGCAAAAGTACTTGCAGAATTAGGGGTAGATATAATTGTCGGTCAAGGCAGCGAGGCAGGGGGGCATAGAGGAACATTTGTCGGGAAAGAACAAGATGCTATGATTGGTACTTTTGCGTTAATACCTCAGTTAGTAGGGGCTGTTCCGCATATCCCAATTGTCGCAGCAGGTGGTGTAATGAACGGACAAGGGCTTGTTGCGGCATTGGCACTAGGAGCAGAAGGTGTTCAAATGGGATCGGCCTTTTTAACAAGTGAAGAGAGTATTACGCACGATGTGTATAAAGAAGCGGTTTTACATAGTACAGATACGAGCACAACGGTAACTCGTGCGTTTTCCGGGAAATATGCACGGGGTATCCGGAATGAATTTATAGAGAGACATGAAGGAAAAGAAGAAGGGCTTCCGATGTATCCAGTGCAAAACGTATTAACTTCTAAAATACGCCAAGAGGCAGCGAAGCAAAATAAGGAAGAATATATGTCACTTTGGGCAGGACAGGCAGCATCGTTGGCACGAATCGAATCAGCTCAGCATGTAGTGGAGCGAGTTATGAAAGAAGCGGAGAATGCAATCGAGCAATTACAAAATATATACAAAAAGACCACTTGAGTAATTCAAGCGGTCTTTTCATTAGTTTGCTTTATAAAATTGTTGGATGGCTTCGTCGATGTAAACCCAGCCTTTCCAACCTAAGTGCATATGATCTTTTAAGAAGTATTTATCGTATTCATGATTTGAGAAGTCGGCAATTGGATAACCAGCTTTTTCGATTTGCTCATGAACTTTCTTATAGTATGCTTCGCGGCGTTCTTTCGGGAATCCAGCGTAGTCGTACCAAGGACCTTTGACAGGAACAGAAATGAAGAGTGGTTTTGCACCAGATTGTTTTAATAAATCAAGTACAATTTGTAAATCTTCATATTCTGGCGATTGGTCATAAGCATCATTTTTTAAGTAACCTTCACGTTGCTTTAATTTTTTCTTAATTTTGCTATTGAAATAATCATCTTCAATACCGTATTCATTAGATCCAGATTCTACTGCACCTGTTTGATCCGCATGTTTACGAGCCTCTTCCCAGTTCATTTGTTTTAATGAAGGATCAAGCTTTTCTTTGTGCGGTTTAATATTAAACATAGCTGTAAATAAATCTTTACGATCTAAAATGTTACGATAAATATAAGCGAAAGGTTTAGCAGCAAGTGCTTTTACTTTATACTTCGTATCATCATAAGCAATGCCTTCAAGCGAAATTTTTAATAAAGTTTCTTTTTTTACAATCTCAAAGTTTAATAAACGCTTTGCAATTTGTTTTTTCATTTCAGGTTTTAAATCATTGTTGAAAATGAAATGGTAACCTTGTTGCTTTGAAAAGTTAGGTGCAAAGTGCGTTTCATCAATACCTTGTGGTACAAACCATTGCGGAGAAAGAACGAATACCATTTTCTTATCTTTCAATTGATCCATTGTAGATGCGAAGTTTAACACATGTACAAGGTCTTGTGTTCCGCCGCGTCCAAGAAGGAATGGCGTAAATCCTTCAGGCTTTACTTTAAAATAATTAGATGGATGGAAAGCATCCATACGTGCGAATTCCGATGAACCGTACATCGGAAGATATTTTGGATCTGCTAACATCTTTTGCTGTAAAATCATACTTTGAATTTTTTCTTCTTTTAAAGAAGTAGCAGCTTGTTCTACTTTTTCATCACTTAAAAGTGGAAGTAGGAAGCGCGTTGGAATAAGTAAGAATACAGCAAAAAGGGCCAATGCTAAAAGCATCGGACCAAATTTTGCTTTGTTCATCGGATTTCTTCCAACTTTTTAATAACCATGTTTGGTGTAGCCCACTCGTCACGGTCAAAATCAGAAATAGAAACTTCAATATCTAAACGCTCTTGGAATTCAACTAATAAAGATACTACAGCGAAAGAATCAAGGATACCTTCTTCAAATAATTGAACATCTAAGTTTTCTTTCACAATATCGTTTTCACATACTTCTTCTAAAATATCTAATACTTGCTCTTTGAATTCTGCCATTTTTAAAATCTCCTTTATATCCGAAATATATTATATGTGCAACTTCTTAATGGAATAAGAAGGGTGCATTAAAAGTATCTGTTAAGGTGTCCAGAGAAAATTAGGAAACCGAAACATACAACGTGGAACGTAATTACAATCGCAAGGATGCGTGTAAATTTAGTGTTTGGCCAAAACTTATGCTTCTTGTTTTTTCGTTCGAAAATATCGAATAAAATAAACAGTGCGGCATGATATAGACCATAAATAACATACTGCGCAACAGCGCTTCCTTGGATATGCCAAATTCCCATAATGAAAAAGTTTAAAAATGCACCGATATACGAAATTGTGTAACGGTTCTTAATTAACTTTTTCTTCGTTGCAAAAAAGACGAAACGCATGTAAATAAAATCACGGAACCAGAATGATAAACTCATGTGCCAGCGGTTCCAGAAGTCTTTAATATTACGACTAAGGAATGGCTTATTAAAGTTTTCTGGCGTTTTAATTCCCATCATATAACTTACACCAATTACAAAAGAGCTATAACCAGCAAAATCAAAGAATAGATATAAGCTATAGCTATACATGTAAATCATATTTGAAAAGATTGTATCGTGTTGAGCGAATGCTGGATCCATACAATATTGCTTTATTAAGTAAGCAATAATAAATTTATACAAGAAACCTTGGAAAATACGATTTAGTCCTGTATATAGTAAATTTTGATATTCTTCAGCGCTAGGTGGCTTTTGAATATCTTTTTGGAATCTTCGGTAACGATCGATAGGTCCTGTTGAAATCGCAGGGAAGAATAAAACGAATTCCCAGAAGTTAAAGAAAGAAAGCTCTTTAATTAAACCATCGCGAACTTCAAATACCATTTGAACTGCTCTGAATGTTACGTAAGATATACCTAGAAAAACAACAAGTTTTAACTCAGGTAATAACGATGCAAATGGTGCGATTTTTGCCAAAATAAGAGGCAAAATCGATAAAATAACAGCTATGCAAAATGTGAATGTACTATTATTTTGTTTTCTTAAAATTAAATAGCCTTTAATAAGGACATATTGCCAAATAATAAATGCAGCTAACATCATTGCTTGCTTCGGTTTATCCGAGAAGATAATAGCAATCATGACTAATGTTAAAACGGCATTATATTTACGCAACATTTTACCTTTTAATCCAGCTATGATAGTAGGTATTAATAAAATGCCCACTATAGCGAAAAAATAAAATGATCCATATGCGGTCATGCTGTAACCTCACTCAATAATTTTTTGCGATCTACCTTTCCATTTGGTGTCATTGGAATAGAAGATTGATACATGAATTTACGTGGAATCATGTAGTTTGGTAATCGCTCATTGAGTTCTTTTTTGATTGCAGATGTTAATTTGAATTCTTTTTCAAACGAATGCTCCCCAGGAACAACAACCGCTAATAAATAATCGTATTTCTCACCTTTTTTAATTGGAACGATAACTGCTCCTTCTACGTAAGAACACGCACGAAGGTGATGCTCAATTTCTTCTAATTCCATTCGATAACCATGCAGCTTAATTTGGAAATCAAGACGACCATTATAGAATAGAAGACCATTTTCAACATAGCCAGCATCGCCTGTTTTATAGGCACGCTCACCGTCAATCATAGTAAATGCTTTTTCTGTTAATTCAGGGCTTCCTAAATATCCAACGCTTACGCTTGGACCGACAATTACGATTTCACCTTTTTCACCATCAGGTGCAATCGTGCCATCTTCTTTCATAATAAGAAGGCGACAGTCTGATTTACAATAGCCAACTGGAAGTGATTTGTATTGATCAAGCACTTCTTCTGTCACGTGAATACCTGTTACAGCGACAGTAGCTTCTGTTGGACCATACGTATTCATAATTGTTGCTTTCGGGAAACGCTCAATTAATTTTCTAGCTACTTCATTTGGTAACACTTCACCGCAGAATAAGAATGTTTTCATGTTCGGTAGCATATTCTCAGAGAAAGATGCTTCCATTAAACACATTTCAGCGAAAGAAGGTGTGGAAGTCCATACTTGAATATCCGATTGCTCTAAAGAAGCAAACAAGTCTTTTGGACGCGCAATCATATCTTTATCGATTGCCCAAAGTGTACCACCTGTTACTAATGATGGGTAAATATCCATTACAGATAAATCGAATGAGAAAGGTGCTTGGTTTAAGAATACTTGCCCTGTTTGTAAGTTGAAATCTTCTACAGCCCATTTTGTAAAGCTAACAAGGCAGTTATAAGTAATCTGAACCCCTTTCGGATTACCTGTGCTTCCTGATGTGTAAATAATGTAGAAGTTCTCATCACCTTTTACCGCATGTTCAGGATTTGGAGTGTTCCCTTTATGAGTAAAGAAAATATCTTTTAAGTTGTCTTCACTTACGATGCGAACTGGTAAATCAGTTACAGTTACTGCTGTTGCCGATAAAAGTAATTTCGCACCAGAATTTTCAGCAATACGTTGTACACGATCAGCTGGGATAGATAAATCTACAGGAATGTAAGCATGTCCAGCTTTTACACATCCTAAAAAGTTAATAATCATTTCAGGTTGCATATGGCCATACACCATAATTGGTGAACGATCGTCTGGATACTCAGAAGAAATCCAATGTGCTAACGCATCAGAATCTTCCTTTAATTGTTTGTACGTAATTTTCGCATCTCGCCAAACAAAAGCGGTTTGATCAGGCGTTTCTGCAGCCCACTTTTCAATTTGTTCTAATAACTTCATAACGTTCCCACCCTAGAATTCATTGTAAATAAATGTACTTGTGTTTGTATCATGGAATCCATACAACCAAAGTAATGCAAATAAAATTGCAAGATAATAAACCGTCTTTGCAACCCATTGTGTGAGTGGTCGAGACCATATCTCTTTTAATCTTTCCATGTCTTTCCCTCTCTTAATGAAATAATAGCTCTTTGTAGGTATCATGTCCTACATTATTGTGAAAAAAACAAAATCCCACATTTTAGGTAAAAATAAGTCAAAAGGCTCTTTTCTGATATTAGCACTAAATACTAAAAAAGAAAATCCCTAACTTAGCAATTATATTACATTCAGCATGAATTTGTAATGGGTTTGACATGTAAATAGAAAGTGGATTGTGTGAATACATAAAAGTGGACTATAAGAATACGTAAAAATGCAGTATTTGTTTTTATTAATCATTTAAGACGGAGTAAAATTTTAAATTTCTAGTTCTTTTGAAAAGGAGGAAATTATCATGAATAGAGTGTGGAAGAGTCTAATTTCGGAAGAAAATATCGTGAAATGGAGAAGGCATTTTCATAAGTATCCGGAATTATCATTTCATGAAAAAGAAACTTCGCAATTTATATATGATACATTATGCTCATTTTCTTCTTTTGAAGTAACGAGACCGACGAAGTATAGTGTACTAGCAATCAAAAGGGGTGTGAAGCAAGGGAAAGTAATTGCGATTCGAGCTGATATAGATGCTTTGCCAATTCAAGAGGAGACAAGTAAATCTTATACATCTGTGAATAAAGGAATGATGCATGCATGTGGGCACGATGCTCACGCAGCTATATTATTAAGTACTGCAGAGGTGCTTAATAATATGAAGGAAGAGTTTGTAGGAGAAATTCGTCTATTCTTTCAGCATGCAGAAGAAGTATACCCTGGTGGTGGACAAGAAATGGTTGAGGCGGGTGTTATGGACGGTGTTGATTATGTAATAGGTTTACATGTTATGTCTGGCTTGGAAAGTGGGAATGTAGGAATTGTATATGGACCGATGATGGCAGCACCAGACGTATTTACAGTTGAGATCCAAGGCAAAGGAGGGCATGCGGCGCGGCCAGAAGAAACGATTGATCCTATCGCTATCGGAGCGCAGATTATTACAAATCTACAACATATCGTATCTAGAAATACAAGTGCTTTCATGCAAAGAGTCGTTTCAGTTACGCAGTTTCATGGGGGAGTGGCTGACAATAGTATTCCTAGTACAGCAACTTTAATGGGAACTGTTCGTTCATTTAATCAAGCATTGAGGGTGGAAGCAGAAGGGAAAATCGAAAAAATTGTGAAAGGAATTACAGAAGCACATGGAGGATCGTATACATATACGTATCGATATGGATATGATCCGGTTATTAATGATGAATATATTACGAAAATAGTAGAAGAAAGTGCACTACATTTGTTTGGGAATGAGCGTGTTGTGAAGCTTGAACCTTCTATGGGTGGGGAAGATTTTTCAGCATATTTAAGAAAAGCACCCGGTTGTTTCATTAAATTAGGAACAGGTAATGAAAATATATATACTTGT
Organism: Bacillus sp. AF62; assembly: GCF_050312695.1. NCBI lineage: Bacteria > Bacillati > Bacillota > Bacilli > Caryophanales > Bacillaceae > Bacillus > Bacillus sp. AF62. The sequence goes on from NZ_JBNPJZ010000041.1 coordinate 145,476, forward strand.
TATCCACATCACCATCCGAAATTTGACGTGGATGAATCAGCATTAATTTGTGGAGTGGAGCTATTTTTAGAGACGACTATAAGATTACTAAAATCATAGAAAAACAAAAAAAGGCAACTGCGCTCTATCGCAGTTGCTTTTATTTCTTTCCGTCAGAGAGGGCTGAGAAAGAACTATGCTCATTTATAGTATATGAATAGCTAACGGACAAGCTTGTACATTTTAATCATTTTTTTAAAAATAGTTGTTGACATTGATAATCAATGTCAATTAATCTAAATATAGTTGAAATTGATAATTATTATCAATAGGGTGGATGCGACATGTTAATGAGAAAAAAATTTCACCTTCTACGGAGGGGATTAAAAGATAAAAATAAAGATGTTGATCAGCATATGGAATGGCAACGAAATGTAATTCGGTCTGAATATGTAGATGAGAAGAAGAGCATTCAAACAGAAAAAGAGATACAAAGTAAAGGGAGAGGTTCAGTTGAGTAAGTTAGTAATGATTTTTGCAAGTATGAGTGGAAATACAGAGGAAATGGCTGACCATATTGCCGGCGTAATTCGTGAAACAGAAAATGAAATTGAAGTTATTGATATTATGGATTCACCAGAAGCTTCTATATTGGAACAGTATGATGGAATTATTTTAGGTGCATACACATGGGGAGATGGTGATCTTCCTGATGATTTCTTAGATTTTTATGATGCAATGGATTCTATTGATTTAACTGGGAAAAAAGCGGCAGTATTCGGATCATGTGATTCGGCTTATCCGAAATACGGAGTGGCGGTTGACATTTTAATAGAAAAGCTACAAGAGCGCGGGGCAGCAGTTGTGTTAGAAGGACTAAAAGTAGAATTAACGCCAGAAGATGAAGATGTAGAAAAATGTTTACAGTTTGGAGCTGAATTTGTAAAACACCTTTCTTAATGGCAGAAGGGAGCTGAAGAGCAAGTGCATGAGAAAATCTCAATCAAAACGATGACAGATTATCATTTGTATGATTTTATGCGGTGTCCGCATAAATTTTATTTTCGTCATATAAAAAGAAGAGAACCTTCTTCATTTGAATGGCAACAAATAGTGCAAATGATTGTGAATCAAATTATTAACGAGTATTACACGCTACCTGCGGGTCAACAAACGAAAATTGTACTTTTAATATTAATAGAAAAGTATTGGAAAAAAGTAAGGATTAATATGTTTGCTTCGAAGACGGAGTACTATATTGTATTAGCGAAGCTAACGGATCACTTATTACAGTTTGTTGAAAGGGATGATAGTCAGACACCACCATTGTTTTTATACGAGAAGTTTCAAACATATATGGAAGAGTTAGGTGTCCACATGTCATTGACATTTGAAGTTGGTGAGTGGAATGCTGAGTCGTTTGTAATTAAAAAGTATGTTGTCGATGCGGATGAGGAAATGCTTGCTCTTTGTCAGAAGCTAATGACAGTATTTAGTTATAAAGCTTTCGGCGTTCTTCCAGGAAAAATTGAAGTTATTAATTTAATAGAAGGAACTAAGTATGAGTACATTCCGAAACAGGAAGATATTATAACTGGAATGGCTGAGTTATCTAGAATGAAAGAAATGTTACAGCAACCTGAGCATTATACAGAGCGTCATTTTCGTTCTGAGTGTATAAGTTGTGCGTTTCGTAGTGAATGCCAAGGGGAAGAAGTAAAGAAAGAAGCGAAACAGAAGAAAAATATAGTTCATTAAAGGATGCAACTTTGCATCCTTTTTTGTTATTGACATGAAAAGCTTTTCATCATTTACGGTATATTTGTAGCAGATTTTAATAAAGTGAAACTTTAATCAGTGGGGGTCAATCAGGCTACCCGCAAATAGCGGGATAAAGGGAGGAATAATCAATGAAAGATGAAACGAAAGTATTTCAATGGTTAAAAGAACAAAATGCTCCTTTTGAAATTCAACTGCAAATTTTACAGGCATTTCAATTGTATAAAGTTATTGTTGAAATGGATAAAAAGTTAATGATGTATGAGGAGAGAGTATATAGGGAGAGAATGTAATCTCATCCCTGTAATATCGTTTTTAGTTGTTCTGTACTTGTAATGAATTCGAGTTCATTCTCTGATTCAAAGTTATAAATAATATTATGTAGTAAAGGACTATATTGATAAAAGGTAGTAATGCGGTGAATGAGTAATGGATCATGATGAGAAATAAGTGTACTGTACTGTTCATATACAGATGTAGTAAACTCATGTCCGAAATCATAATATAGTCCTGCAAAATCAAAAGCAGGATCGCCAATTTGCGCATCACCAAAATCGATAACACCTGAAATGCGTTTGTTCTGCTTGTTAAATAAAATGTGATGATGTGTAAAATCAGCGTGAATGATTGTATTTTGAAATTTAGATGTAGCTAGACAGGCAAAGAAATTCTCGAATAAACGATTTAAGGCTGATTTCTGGAACGAAGTAAGATTGTTAGTAACATACTGATTTAATTTAGTTTGTAGCTCTTTCCAGTAGGTAAGTGTTTTTTCAATAGGGAATCCTAACGCTGTAACACTTTTTAGAGGAATACTATGTAGAGCAGCAAGGAAAGTTGCTAATTGTGTAATAAGTGCTTTTCGTTCTTGTTTTTCTAGTGTAGTAACTATTTCTGTTTTTAAAGGTTCACCATGAATGAGAGTATAGTAACTACAAAGCGGAATAGCATCAGTCTCCTTTTTATAGAATAGGTGATACTTTGGAACTTTAATTTCATGTAGTGAACAAGAGAGAAGTGTGCATAGTTCTTTTTCTAACGGAATTCGCATTGCATATTCCTGTTTTCGCGGGAAACGAAACAGTAGCTCATCATTTACTATAATTGCTACATTATCCCAACCTTCTTCATTTTGTTTATATGAATGTATAGAAAGATTAGGCAAAGCTTCTTTTATATAATGTTTGTAAGAGTCCATAATTGTTCCTCGTTTCTGAGTTAAGTTATTCTACTTTATAATATCAGAATTTTCTTTCTATATGTTAAAATATAGCTATCATTATGAAGAAGGGCGGGAGTATTACGAAAAAAAGACTGTTAATCATTTCTCTATGTATCGCTTTTGTATTGTTTTGGTCATATAAAGAGGAGGTTTTTGCTACCTTTAAACCGATTGATCAGTACGGATTAAATAAGGAGTTAAAGAATAAAAGTATAGAAAATTTAACTCATAATGAAATGAAAAAGGTAGGAGAGCATTTTGTGACTGAACAACTATCAGTGTTTGAGTTTAATAATAAAGAAGATGTGAAACGAAAAGGTGAAGAAATATTTTTAAATAGAGGGTATGAACAATTAATGGGAAATTATTATCCAAATCGTTTTCAAGAGTTAGAGTATAAATTTACAAACGAGGAGATACGTGAAGAGAAAGATGAGAGTTTTCTCTATCAAGCTGTAGCGTACGTTGCGGGTACTGAAAATGGTAAGAGAAGCGAAATGAAATTGAATTATGAAGTGAAAATTGTAAAGGTTAATAATATATTTATGGTGCTAGAACAAAAGCAGCGCGTACAATAAAGGAAATTCATTGCTCAATAGATCATTTGGGGGTGTACTACTTAATGCGGAATAAAAAGGCCCTCAAGGAATCAAGGACCTTTAAAGATTTTCATTTTGTTGACCAAGTTCTTTTTGAGCAATATATAAATTTCCTTGCTCCACTTGTTTAAGTGTATGAACAGAATCGCCTGCATATCCTTTTTGTGTTTTAACAGTTCTTTTGGAACGATTGGAATTTTGTTTCTTCATATAATAGGCCACCTTTCATCAAAAATAAACGAAAATGATAAGTATGAGTAATACAGCAGCGAAAATGGTAATGCCCATTAAAAACGAAGTGTTTTTATATTTAGGTGGCTTATGTACATCTTGCCGATATCCAGGTGAAATTTCAGGGGCAAATTCTTCATCGAATGATTGCTTTTTTTCTTTGTCGTCCATATGTACCCACCTTTCTTTTTCATTATATTATACGTTACAAGAAAAAATATGCATAAAGAAAACAGCCGCTTTATTATTAGCGGCTGTTTTGTGTTGTATATTTTCGTTGTACTTGAAAGAGACGGATAAGGAGGAAGGCAGCGCCAAATGCTAGACCGATAATAAGACCGATCCAATAACCTTTTGCGGCCCATTCTGTATATGTTGCTAATATGTAACCTAGTGGTAGACCTATTATCCAATAAGCAATTAAAGTCATAATTAGAGCAACATTTACATCTTTATAACCACGCAGAGCTCCTTGTACAGGGGTTGCAATTGCATCTGAAATTTGAAATAAAATCGCAAAAATAAGAAATTCTTTTGCTAAATGATGAACTTTTGCATCTGTCGTATAAATAGAAGCAATTTGATTATCAAAGAAGTAGAGAAGAATTGAATATAATAAAGCAAAGGCAAGGGCTAATCCAATTCCAATCAGTCCGTATTGTTTTGCATTATCGTAACGTTTTGCTCCAACTTCGAATCCGACTGCAATAGTCATTGCCATTGCTAAACTGAGCGGAGTCATATATAACAAGGAAGCAAAGTTCATAGCTGCTTGGTGAGCTGCAATAGTTGTCGTACTAAAATTACTCATCATGAGCGTTACCGCAGCGAAAATACTCGTTTCAAAAAAGATAGCAAATCCGATAGGAACGCCAAGCTTTAAGAATGCTGTCCAACTAGAAAGAGAAGGGCGATATAATTGTTTGAAAATGTTGAAAGAGGCAAAAGGCTCTTTCGTCTGAATAATAATGACTGTAATAATTAAAATGCACCAATATGTTGCAGTGGAAGCAATTGCTGCTCCGACACCACCAAGCTTTGGGAAACCGAAGTTACCAAAAATTAATAGGTAATTTAATATTACGTTAATTGGTAATGATAGTAATGTAATAATCATCGTTGTTCGAGTTTTTCCTAATGCATCAATAAATCCACGTAAAACAGTGTAAGTGAATAAAGGTATAATTCCTATTGCGATAATACTTAAAAATTGAGCTGCAATTCGTTCCACAGGTTCTTCTAAGCGCATGCCGTTTAAAATAGGTGAAACGACGAAGAAACCGATGAGGATAACAACGAAGCTAGCACAAATTGCTAAATAAACTGCTTGTATGACAACGTGGGGAACGTCCTTTTTTTTCTTGGATCCGACGAGTTGTGCAACAATGGGAGTAGTAGCCATTAAAATTCCTGTTAATCCCGTACTAACTGGAAGCCATATACTTGTTCCAATTGCAACACCTGCTAAATCAGTTGGACTTGCATGTCCTGACATTGTTGTATCAAAAAAACTCATCGCAAATAATGACATTTGCGTTACGAAAATCGGAAAAAATAGTAATACAAATTGCTTTAACTTTTGTGAAAATGAAGTAGTTTCTTTCATAAAATCCCCTTTCCATATAAAAAAACAAACTCTTACTATCATACAATTTAATCAAAGATTAGAAAAGAAATACGCGCCTACAACATATGAAACCAATAAAAAAAGGATGCACTTTGAAAAGGGATAAGGTATTATGATAAGGTGTGAAAAAATTACATATTATTTGTTATTAAGGAGGCACTACTTGTGGCTGATTGGTTAATTGGTTTAATCATGGGTGCTGTTGAAGGGTTAACAGAGTTTCTACCAGTATCATCAACAGGACATATGATTTTAACAGGACATTTAATTGGATTTGACGATGAGAGAGCGAAAGTTTTTGAAGTTGTTATCCAATTGGGATCGATTTTAGCAGTTGTTGTTATATTTTGGAAGCGTCTATGGTCGTTAGTTGGAATAGGTAAAGTAACAGACGGACCATCGTTAAATTTATTACATATTATTATCGGGATGATTCCTGCCGGGATACTTGGCGTATTATTCCATAGCACTATTAAAGAGGTTTTATTTGGTCCAGGACCAGTTGTTATTAGCTTAGTAGCCGGTGGTATTTTAATGATTGTTGCTGAGAAGTTTTCAAAACCAAGTACAGCAAGAACGTTAGATGAAATCACATATAAACAGGCATTTACAATTGGAATGTTTCAATGTTTAGCTCTTTGGCCAGGATTTTCTCGTTCTGGTTCTACAATCAGTGGTGGTTTATTAGCTCGCGTGTCGCATACAGCGGCAGCTGAATATACGTTCATTTTAGCGGTACCGATGATGGTAGCTGCAAGTGGATTAGATTTAATTAAAAGCTGGGATGTATTAAGCTCAGCAGATATAACGCTATTTGTAACAGGATTTGTAACTGCATTCGTTGTTGCGATGCTTGCAATTGTTTCATTCTTGAAATTATTATCTCGTGTAAAACTAACACCGTTCGCTTATTATCGTTTCATTTTAGCTGCGGTATTCTATTTCTTCATTATGTAATAAAAAAACCTGCCGAGCTCGGCAGGTTTTTTATTTTACTATTTTTTCCACCATATTTTCCATTACATGCTCCCAAAGAGAAGTATCATCAGCTAATGTAGCACGGAAATTAGCATACATTTCTTTTTGTTTTTCTTCGAATGTTGGATCTTCTTTTTCAGGTAATGTAGCGCGCATTGAAGTTACTAATTCTTGTACTTTTGGAGCGCGTGGTCCAAAGACGGCTTGTTCATTTCCATCTTTATCAATGAAAATAAAGATTGGAATCGCACGTGCTGTTCCATTTGTTAAATATTGATCCATTAATTCTAAGTTTTCGTCGCGAATTAATAAACTCATTTCAATATTTGCAACTTCAGAAATTCGTTTCATAACAGGTACGCATAAAAGAGCATCGCCACACCAATCAGCAGTTAATACGATAACACGCCAGCCGTCATTTTGACGTTCTTCTAATACAGGAAGTAATTCATTTGGAATTAAAAAGTTATTGTAAATGTGTAGTAGCTCGTATTGGTTTACTTGCATTTCATTCACATATGTATCAAAGGACATACCTTTATCAGCCCATTGTTGTAAGTTCATAATTAACACCTCTTTAGTAAGATTTGCTTTCATTGTACCAATTTTTATATAGAAAAGCTTGTATTCTTACTCTTTCTCGTCACTTAATAATTTATTTAAGAGGAAAAAGAATAGTACGACACATAATTCAGCTATGTTGGACATTTGTACGCTTTCTATCCAATCATCAGCAGTATGAATGACGAACCAATCTAGTGTAATTTCAATGAATGAGAAAAGAGTAATAGAAATCCAATTTGGCATGTTTTGTGTCAGTGGATATAGCAGCGCTTTGAAGAAACTGAAGATGAAAAATGTAATACTGTCTAAGAAAGTGATTAATAAAAAAAAGAGAAGTAACGCAGTACGTGAACTATACTCGATACCTGTAATTTGAAAGATTCCTACATATACAAAAAATATAAATGCAAAAATTATAATGAGAAAAAGAGCAATAATACTAATGATAATCGTTTTATCTTTTAGGCTGAGATTTGAGAATTTCTCCTCCTCATGCATTAAAATACCCCCTTTTTCTGGAAGTTAACTTCATTTTATCATGAAATACATATTAAAAAACTACGAATTATGGGAAAATAAGGTGACAAAAAGTAAGATTTCATGTAAAATTATTAATAAGGTTTTTATTTAACTAAATGAAATAAAAGGAGCTGTCAAAGTTGTCTCAAAATCGAGAGCAATTAATGGAAGAACTATCGACAAATGTGTTTGCTATGTTTCGCACATTGCGTAATGATATCGGAAAAATATTCGGTGGTTACATACCGTGGAATGAATTCATCGTCCTGAGAATATTAAATCGTACGAATAAAGAAATGGTATCGCGTGTAGCAAATGAATTAAATGTGTCGAATAGTCATATTACAGCTGTTACAGAAAAATTAATTAATAAAGGTTTTGTAACTCGTTCACGTTCTACATCAGATCGCCGAGTTGTGTATTTAGAGATTACAGAACAAGGGAAAGATTTAGTTGCGAAAATGGAAGATGCGAAAAAACAATATTTACAAGAAAGATTCTCTACACTTTCAGAAGATGAAATGAATGTAATGATTTCGATTTCCAAAAAACTTATTTAAGTGATTATAAACAAGAAAACGCTTACGTGATGAAAGAGAAGATCTTCCTTATATATGGAAGGTCTTCTTTCATGTGTAATAGATGTTAAAAAATAAAATGTGTATGAAAAAAGATAGAGCGCCATACTACTAATACAAGGAAGGGAGGGAGAAATATGACGAATCGTAACGGTAGTAAAGGGAGCGGTAATCAAGGATCACCAAAGTCCGGCCAGTTTAATCAGGAATTTAGCACTGAATTTGAAACTGGTAATGATAATAAAGGGAAAGAATATCGTTCTAAAAAAGGGAGTAAATCAAAAAAGGAGTGAATATATTCACTCCTTTTTTGATTTACGATGCTGCCGATTGATCAGTATTATATTTTTCTTCTGATTTTGCGACAATCATTGCGCAAATTGCATCCCCAGAAATGTTTACAGCTGTTCTAGACATATCTAGAATACGGTCAATACCGATAATTAAAGCGATACCTTCTACTGGTAGATTTACTTGATTTAAAACCATTGTAAGCATTACAAGTCCAACACCTGGTACACCAGCAGTACCGATACTAGCTAGTACAGCGGTTAATACGACCATAGCTAATTGCGGTAATGTAAGTTCAACTCCGTATACTTGAGCGATAAATACAGTTGCTACTCCTTGCATAATGGCAGTACCATCCATATTAATAGTTGCCCCTAGTGGTTGTACAAATGAGCTTATCGCTTTTGGAACGCCAAGCTTATCTTGTGCTGTTTTCATTGCAAATGGAAGCGATGCATTAGAGCTAGATGTACTAAATCCAATTGCCATTACTGGTCCGAAATGTTTAAAGAAACGAACAATACTTTCTTTTGCTAATACCTTTAATAAGCCACCATATACAAAGACCCCGTGAATAATGAGTACTAACATAACGACAATCATATACTTGAACATCGCAGCGACGCCTGCAAGCCCCATTTTACCAACGGATGAAGCGAGCAAACCGAATGTTCCAATTGGGGCTAATTTCATAACGAGATTAACGAGATACATCATTAATTCGTTGCCCTGTTCAAGTAATGAATGGATACCTTGAACTCGTTTTCCTAAAATAGCTATACCGAGTCCAATCAATACGGCAAAGGCAATGATTTGTAACATGTTTCCGTCAGCCATCGCTTTTGCTGGGTTATCTGGTACGATATTTAGCAATGTGTCGACGAAAGATGTTTCAGTTTTTGCACCTTCATACTTAAGACCTTCTGTTTTAAAATTACCGCCAGCTCCTGGTTTTATAATAAGTGCAAATGTAACCGCTATAGAGATGGCAACCGCAGTTGTTACGAGAAAGAATGAAATTGATTTTAAACCGATTCTTCCAAGTTGTTTCGGATCTCCAAGGCCGGCAGCACCAAGTACGATAGAAATGAACACAACAGGAACAACTAGCATTTTAATAAGTCGAATAAACAATTGACCAATTGGGTTGAACACATATTGATTTAGTGGCTCAAAGATAGATGGAGCGGCTAAATTTAGAGTGAGTCCAACAACTAGACCTAGAAATAATGCGATTAAGATTGCTTTTGTTTGTTTCAATAAAATCCCCCCTTTTGTTTTTGCGAAATTCCTTCCTAAAGTAATTATACCGAAAAAATACCTAATTTGACAATATTTTCTGAATTTTTAGGTTTTTATTTAAGTACAGATAGATTGATTTTGTGTTTGGAAAATAAAATAGACCATCACATAGGATGGTCAAGGGAAGGGGACAATTTATCTCAATTTGATTAGGGATGGAAGTTGCTTTAAGACACTGGGGAATGTCTTATAAATTAGGGAGGAACAACTTCGATACATATACTATAAAAGGTAGGTGTGACTCTCATGTGAACATAGGGTGAAAGAGAGGGGGAGTTTTAAATAAAAGATAGAAAGACAAAAAAATAAGACCATCATATATAAGATGGTCAAGGAAGGGGACAATTT